>SHLN01000143.1 GCA_004283105.1 Acidimicrobiia bacterium | reverse complement strand
AGCGCCTGCCAAGCAACTCGAAGAGTTGCCGTGGAGCTGGAGGGATTTGAACCCTCGACCCCTTGCATGCCATGCAAGTGCTCTGCCGAACTGAGCTACAGCCCCATTTGGGAAAAGCGATTGTAGTCCAGCGTATCGCGCCTGCGGAAGGCTTCTACCCCTCCGAGACGGCCTCCCGTTCGCTCGGATCGAAGTCGAGGCGGGGGGCATCACCCCACAGCCGCTCGAGGTCGTAGTAATCCCGGGTCGGGGTGTCGAATACGTGGACGACGATGTCTCCGTAGTCGAGGAGCACCCACTGGGCGTCATCTTGCCCCTCCCGCCGGAGTGGCTTCCGGTCGTCCAGCCGGAGCGCTTCTTCCACCGCGTCGATGAGGGCTTGCACCTGTCGACGGTTGTTTCCGGAGGCGAGGACGAAGATGTCGGTAATGACGAGGAGCTCGTGCACGTCGAGCAGAACGACGTCGATTCCCTTCTTCTCGTCAAGGGCAACCGCGGCAGCTCGGGCGAGGGCCTCTGTTTCTGCAGCGATTGTGATGATTGCCTCTCAGCGGTTGGCGATGTCGCGGCCCACAATGATACTGACGTCGACCACTCCGGAGCCCGACGGTTGCACCACCACGTCTCCCCCGGCCAGGAGCGCCTGCGCGTCCAGGGCCGCCTGCTGGTTGGCCACACCCTGGGCAATGATGAGGGTGTCACGCCGCGTGCGCTGATCGGCGTTGTCGGTCTTGATGAGCCTGAACCCGGCCTCGATAAGGGTCTCGGCGAGGGGTCGGCTCACACCGGGGAAGGTCGTGGCATTGAGGATTTCAATCCGCGGCCGCGCCGACTCTGACAATGCCAGGAAGGCGATTCGCTCATTGAGGAGATCCGAGTTGCGTGAGACCACCAGCAGCTCGCTGATCCCGACCCCGACCCGATCGACGGGCATCATGCTGACGGCCGTCTCACCAAGCTGTTCCGCCACTGACTCGAGGATGGGAGAGAGGCCGGCCGCCGGCCCGGGCGACGCCGAGACCTGGGTGGCGATGGCCTCCCAGACGGCCCGCTGGCGCTGTAGCCACTCGAGCGGCGAGTCCGCCCCTTGCGAGACGAGCAGCGTCTCAGCCGTGTCCGGCACAAAGACATCCGATCCGGCGCCGACCGACACCACCTCGCCCCGCGCCGAATTGATGATGAACGGATTCGGAAGGTCGATCCGGACGGCCTCACCGAGCAGGGTGGATACGTCGCCCGGTCCGAGAACAACCGTTTCGTCGATGCGGACGCCCAGCTCGTTCACGAGGGACAGGCGGACGAGCTCAGCGTCTTCGATGGCGAGAGCCTCGCTGAGATTGCCGTCTCCATAGCCCGGAATCTGCATGGTGAGAGCCGGAGGGGCCACGAGGAGCCGGTGATCGTCGAGCCCGTCGCTCACGAACAACGCGATGCTGGTGGCCCGGCCGTCTTCTCCCGCCACCACGACCAGGGCCGAACGAGAGTCACCCACCACGATGGGCGGCACCGTGGTCTCGACGGCCTCATCGTCTCGCGATTGGAGCCAGCTCACTGCCACGGCCCCGGCCAGCATGAGCACAGCGATGATCGACGCCACCACGACGGGCCACCGCTTGCGGGGCGGGGGCGGAGGGCGAACCGGCGGACCTTCGTCGGCGGGAGTGACCGGTTCGGCGGGCCGCCGCTTGCCATCGGTGAGCGGTGCCGGCCGCAAGGCCACTCCGGCATCGCGCCGCTTAAGAAATGGCATAGAGCCCGGTCTCCTCGACGTAGCGCCACACTGCGTCCGGAACAAAGAACCGGATCGAACGGCCGGCTTCGGCGCGGGCTCGCAGCATCGTCGAACTGATCGGGATGCCCGGCGTGTCGAGCCAGATGTACGGAGCACCGGTGGCCGCGACCTCCTCCTCGGCCACGCCCGGTCGGGAGATCACGGCAACCGTCGTTCGATCGACGACATCCTCCCACCGGTGCCATGACGGCAAGCCGACGGCCGCGTCGGCTCCGAGAATCATGAAGATCTCTTCGTCCTCGTCGAAGGTGGCAAGGGTGTCGATCATGTACGAGGGTCCGGCGCGGCGCACCTCCCGATCGTCGGCCTCGAAGTAGTCGATGCCGTCGATCCCGAGCTGGGTCATCTCCCAGCGGTGGTCCCGGTCCGACAGCGGGATGTCGTGTTTCTGATACGGATCACCGGCGGTGATGAAGGTAATGACGTCGAGGTCGAGCAGGTGGCGGGCGGCTTCCCCTGCCATGAGATGGACCACATGAAGTGGATCGAAGGTTCCGCCCAGGATTCCGCGCCGCACGGCGCACAGCATAAAGGGGTCGCCGCCCTGTGGAAATCAGCCGCAGAGCCCGACCGGGGCCCTCCGCACATCTGAACAGCCCAACCGGGTCGAGATACCGGTCCCCGCGGCGAAGCGATAGATGGAGGGAAGCCGTCCCGTGGGCCAGGCCGCTTGCTCCGATCGCCTGGCGGGCAGACACGGTCTGGCCGGCGACCACATCGATGGCATCGAGAAACGAATAGCTGGTCCGCAATCCCCCACCGTGGTTGACGGTCACAGACAGGTTGTCGACGACCAGGCCGGCGAACGTCACGGTCCCGCCGAATACCGCCCGAACCGGCGTCCCCACGGGAACCAGGTAGTCAACCCCCCAGTGCCCGCCGAACCCGTTCCCGGGCGCAAATCCGGCGACGACGGGACCATCCACGGGCGGCGACGCACAAGCCGCAACCGGAGGCACAAAGAGCGCAAGAACCAGCAAGACAGCCACCCCGCGCACTGTATGGAAAGGAGAAACCCGCGCCTAGACGGTTGTCTGCAGCGAGGGACGAGGCTAGGCAGCCAACAAGGAGGTAATTGCCTCGCGGAAGTCGACCGGGTTGAACGGCTTCGAGAGCGCCATGTTGGCACCCTTCGAATCAGCCTCATCCTGGACCCGGGACCGGCCGTGGGCAGTCAACACGATCACCGGGAGCGTGGCCGTTGCTTCGTTGGCGCGCAGTGCTTCGAGGACTTGCCATCCATCCAGGCCGGGGAGCCCGATATCGAGGATGACGACATCGTGCGAACACGTCATGGCCATCTCGAGGCCCTCGGTCCCGGAATCGCTGAACTCAACCTCGAAGCCGCCCGACTTCAACGTCATATCGATGAGCCGTTGAATGACGGGTGAGTCTTCAACGACGAGCACTCGTTGTGCCACTTCTGTCGCTCCTGTTTGGGGGAACCTTCGAGAAACTATCGGCACCTGTTCGCTAGACCTTGACAGCTGTGGAATGCGTGGCTGCTGCCATCGCCAGCTCTTCCACAAACACCTCGAGTTGTCGGAGGGTGCGGACTTCGAACGCCCCATCGCAGCTCGGGACGTACTCGCGCATGACGGAATCGCCGGTATCCCAGAACCGGACCGGCTCCGGATTGAGCCAGTACACCGCCCGGGCCTCCCGGGCCATATGGGCAAGCACCTCGCCCCGGGCGGGCCGGTAGTTGTTGCGGCCGTCGCCGGTCACGATCACGGTCGTGCGGGGGGTGATGGCGTCGGGGTACCGCTCCGCGAAGCGCTCGAGGACGTTGCCGTAATCACTGTGGCCGTCGAAGTCGACGACCCGCGCCTCCCGGCTGATCCGTCCGATGGCATCGTGGAAGTCGACCCCGGGCGCGAAATAGCCGGTGACCTCATCAACACCGTCGACGAAGGCGAAGGCCCGCACCCGGGAGAACTGGGCCGACAATGCGTACATGAACTGCATCGTGAAGTGAGCGAACGTGGCTACCGATCCACTGATGTCGCAGAGCAGAACGATGTCGGGTTTGGCAATACGCGGGGCCTTGAACTGAGGATCGGCCAGCAATCCACCGGTCGAAAGCGAGTGTCGAACCGTCCGGCGGATGTCGAGGCGCCCCTTCCTGAGGTGGCGCCGGCGGTGGGCCAGGCGGGCGGCGAGCTTACGCGCCAGCGGCTGGATGATCCGCTCCATCCGGGCGATCTCGGCCCGCGGGGCGTGGGCAAGATCAACGTCCTCCAACAGCTGCCGGCGGGTGGTCTTCGCGACGGCTTCCCGCCCCCGGTCGGCCACGAGCCGGCGCCGGATCTCGTCCTCGATCATGGCCTCGAACCGGTTGAGGCGGGCCCGGTATTCATCGGCAAGCAGTGTCCGTTCCAGGCCCTCGACTCCGGGGTGATTTGCCATGAGTCGGGCGGGCAGCGCGTCTGCTCCGAGGCGGCTCAGCACCCGGTAGAGGTAGTAGCGACCACCGACCGGTCTGCCCGGCTGTATCCCGGCGAGCGATCCGACCACCTGCCGGGCGAGCGCCTGGAGCGCCTCATAGTCGGGCGCCGACAGGGCGCCGACGAGCCCGGCAATGATCTGCTCGACATCGGCCTCTCCGGTTCCCGTCCCGGCTCCGCCTCCATCGCCGACTTCCGATGGCGCCTCCGCCGTCACTTCATCAAGCGGCGGTTGGTGGGCAAAGAACACATCGAAGGCCGCATCGAATGCCTCGAGGTGGTGGGCGTTCTTCACCAGGCAGGCGGCCAGACCGTGGCGAAGGGCCGTGCGGTCGGCGAGCGGGATATGTTCGACCGCAGCGGCGGCGTCGATGGCCTCGACCATCGAAACCGGGATCCCAACCTGCCGCAATTCGGACACGAAGCCGGTCAGGACGGAGATCATCTAGGTGCCCAGCTCGGCGGCCACCTTGTCGATATCGGCCTGGTATTTGAGGAGCACGTGGAGCGTCTCGGTCGTAACGCCCTCATCCACTTCTTCGATGCCGAGGGCAAGCAGGGTCCGGGCCCAATCGATCGATTCGCTCACCGACGGCGCCTTCCGGATGGGCTGGTCCCGGATGTGTCGAACGACACCGGCGATCTGGGAGGCCAGCTGCTCGGGAAGCTCGGGAACGCGGGTGAGCAGAATTTCTCGTTCTCTATCTGCCTCCGGATAGCCGATATGGAGGAACAGACAGCGCCGTTTGAGCGCGTCGGACAGGTCGCGGGTGTTGTTGGACGTCAGGACGACGAGCGGACGGGTGACCGCCTGCACCGTCCCGAGCTCAGGGATGGATGCCTGGAAGTCGGCCAGCACCTCGAGCAGCAGGGCCTCGGTCTCGATCTCGACCCGGTCGACCTCATCGATGAGCAGCACCACCGGCTCGGGTGAGCGAAGCGCTTCGAGCAACGGCCGCTCGAGCAGAAAGCTCTCGCTGAAGATGTCATCCTCAACCTCTGCCCAGTCCGCCCCCTCATCTGCCTGGAGCCGAAGCAACTGCTTGCGGTAGTTCCACTCGTAGAGGGCCTTGGACTCATCGAGCCCCTCGTAGCACTGGAGCCGGATGAGACGCCGTCCGTGGATCTGCGCCAGTGCCTTGGCCAGCTCGGTCTTCCCGACCCCGGCCGGGCCCTCCACCAGGACCGGCTTGTCGAGTCGCTCGGCCAGGAAGACGACCTGGCTGATCCGATCGTCGGGGAGGTAGTCGACCGATTTGAGAGCGTCGGCAACCTCGCCCGGGGAGGAGAACCCGGTCAACGGACCTGGCCGTCGCCGTAGAGGACGTAGCGTTCGCAGGTGAGCGCTTCGAGGCCCATCGGGCCGCGTACGTGGAGCTTCTGGGTGGAAATGCCGATCTCGGCTCCGAAGCCGAATTCCTCCCCGTCGGTGAAGCGGGTCGAGGCGTTGACCATGGTGACGGCAGAGTCCACGCCGTCGACAAACGTCTGAATTGCCTGGTAGTCCTCGGAGAGAATGGCGTCGGTATGACCCGACCCGTATTTGAGAACATGGTCGACGGCGGCCTCGACCGACGGGACCACTCCGACCGACATGATGAGGTCATGGAACTCGGTGGCGAAGTCCTCATCGGTCGCTTCGAGCATTTCCGGGACGATTCGGCGGGACTCGGCATCGCCCCGCAGTTCGACCCCCTCGGCCATGAGGGCTGCGGCCACCTGGGGTAAGAACTCGGCGGCGATCGATTCGTGCACGAGCAGGGTTTCGGCGGCGTTGCAGACCCCGGGACGCTGGACTTTGGCGTTGACGGTGATGGGCAGGGCCTTGTTGAGGTCGGCGGCGGCGTCCACGAATACGTGGCAGTTGCCGGCGCCATCGATGACGTAGGGAACGGTGGCGTGCTCGATCATGGCGGCGATGAGCCCGGGACCGCCCCGGGGCACGAGGAGATCGATCCACTCGGTGGCCTGCATGAGCGCCACGGCGCCCTCACGGCTCGTATCTTCGAGCACCTGGATGGCGGTGGCCGGAAGCCCCTCACTCTCCAGCCCCTCCTGCACCGCATGCATCACGGCAAGGTTGGAACGGAGCGCATATGAGGAACCGCGCAGGATGGCGGCGTTCCCTGCTTTGAAGGCGAGTCCCCCGGCGTCGGCGGTGACGTTGGGACGGGCCTCGTAGATGACGGCGACCACACCGAGCGGAGCGCGTTGCCGCTGCACCTTGATGCCGTTGTAGAGCTGCCAGCCATCGGTGATGATGCCGATCGGATCGGGTAGGCCGGCGACCTTGCGGAGCCCTGCGGCCATGCCGGCAATGCGAGCGTCCGTGAGGAGGAGGCGGTCGAGCAACGCCTCGCTAACGCCCTCACTGCGGGCTTGCTCCATGTCCTCGGCGTTGGCGGCCAGGATCCCGGCGGCAGCGGCCTCGAGCCGCTGAGCCATTGATTCCAGCGCGGCGTTCTTCTGCGTGGTCGACGCTTTGGCAACGACCCGGGAAGCATCCTTGGCCTGTCGGCCGATCTTGTCGAGCATGGCGGGGAGTGTACGGCAACGCCTGCGGCGTTGCTTGGCTCGGACGCTTCGCGTC
>SHLN01000142.1 GCA_004283105.1 Acidimicrobiia bacterium | reverse complement strand
CGGCGGAGCCGCAGGGGTAGGGGGGCACGACCGTTGACGGTCGACCGTTGAGGCTCGAGGGGTCGAGGGTCAAGCCAATCTCCCCAGAAACTCCGAGACTGCTTCGTTGTACCCGGGGGTCGTCCAGTTGATGTCGTGGCCAATGCCGGGCATCACAACGATTATGACGTCGTCGGTATCTGCCGCGGTGAGGTACTCCTCGAACAGGGTGGCACTCCGCTCGGTTGGCTGCACGATGTCGTTCTCACCGAAGATGGCAAGCACCGGGCACCGCACTCTCGTAAGCGAGTCCCTGGGATCGGTCAAGAGTGATGCCCCAACGGAAGCTCGCAGTTCCGCAATCAGCTCGGGTGTGGCCGCACGAAGGCGCGGGAGGTAGAGCTCCTTCAGGAACAGGGCGGCCGCCCACGGCTCGTCTTGCACCTGCTCGAGGATTTCGATCACCTCTTCGATGGCAGGAGCCGACGACGAGTCACCGGACTGGTAGACGATCTCTGCGAACGCCTCCCACGGTCCGGGCCCGAGGTCGGCGAGGAGCGGTTCGGTTTCAGCGCGATAGATCGGCTCGGTCAGTTGCCAATCGACAAGCAACCGGCCCATGAGGCCGGCCCTGGCGACGTCGTCATCGGCGAGGCCCGCCGCCGCGCTCTGGGTTTCGATACCCCACACCTGCTGGTCGGCGACCGAGATACCCGCTCCCGACACGGAGATGATGAACGCAACATCTTCGGGATGGTCGGCGGCCGCCTGGGCGATCACCCAGCTGCCCTGGCTCCCACCCCACAGACCGACGTTCTCGGGCACCACATCGGGTCGCGACTGCACGTGGCGGAGGGCGGCCATCGACTCTGCTACACGGTCATCGAGGATCTCGACCGGGTATTCGCCGGTGGATCGTCCCACCCCCGGGGGGTCGTAGCGGAGCACGGCATACCCGTCGCGAACCATTGCCCGGGAGAAGTTGATGAAGGCCCTCGAAGCCGTTCCCTGTCGAACGCCGGTGACCTCCGAAGCCGAGCCGTCGATGAGAACGACCGCCGGGAATGGTCCGTCGCCGGGAGGCAGCGTCAAAACGCCGAAGATCTCGTCCGAGTCAAAGATGAACGTCACGTCCTCCTCGGTCCAGGGGAGGGTGGTCTCGCTCGCCGCGTCGTCGCCGCACCCGGTGGCGATCAGGGAGATGACCAGGACGAGCCCGCTGATCCGATTCCTGGGCCGATTCTTCGTCACGGACGCCTCCTTCCGGATGTATCCCTGCCAGCATCTGCATCGCCGCACGGACGCGCCAGAGCCCGAAGGCCCTTTGGGAGCGACGCGGCTTCTAGAGTCGAACCCATGAAGGAAGCACTAGACATCTACACCAATTGGAAGAACGAGGGCAAGGACGTCGCCGTCGCCACCGTTGTGCGCGTACAGGGTTCGGCTCCCCGGCCGGAGGGCGCCAAGTTCTTTGTGTCGTCCGAGGGCGACATGGAGGGCTCCGTCTCCGGCGGCTGCGTCGAGAACGACGTGTTCCTTCACGCCCAGCAGGTTCTCCAGTCGGGAGAGCCCCGTCTAGTCACATACGGGATCGCCGATGACGAGGCCTTCGAGGTCGGCCTGGCCTGCGGCGGAACCATCCAGGTGATGATCGAACCGTGGTGATCGAGGCGCTCAACACGCTCGTCGCCGAGGAGCGACTCGGTGCCCTGGCCACGATGGTGGAGGGTCCCGAGATCGGGGCCAAAGCGGTCATCGACTACGACGACGGCTTCGTGGCAGGTGAACTCCCCGCCGACGTTGCCGACGACGTCCTGGCCGACGCCCGGTCGTTGATGGAAGAGGAACAGAACCGCACCCTCCAATACGGCGATCGCGCCGTGTTCATCGAGACGGTGGCGCCGCCTCCCCATCTCGTCGTGTTCGGGGCGGTCCACATTGCCCAGCCGCTGTCCACGATGGCGAAGCAGCTCGGGTTCCACGTCACGGTGAGCGATGCCCGCGGCGCCTTCACCACGCAGGAACGATTCCCGGACGCCGATCGGGTGCTTGTCGGCTGGCCCGACGACCTGAAGGACGAGATCGATCTCGATCGCCGTACCTACGTGGTGCTGCTGAGCCACGACGCCCGCTTCGAGGACCCGGTCCTACCGTGGGTGCTGGCGAGTTCGGTCAAGTACATCGGGGCGATGGGCTCTCGCAAGACTTCGGCGGCGAGGGTCGAGCGGTTGCTGGGGGAGGGCTACTCAGACGCCGACGTCGCCCGCATCCACGGCCCGGTCGGACTCGACATCGGTGCCGAAACCCCGTCAGAGACGGCCATCTCCATCCTCGCCGAGATCATCCAGGTCCGGTACGGCTCCGGCACTGGTGACTCGCTGCGAGGCACCAGGAGCCCGATCCACCCTCGTCGAAGCGAGAGCTAGAACGCCAGCATCTCGGGCTCATGGCCGGTCGCTTCGAGGAATTCGATCAAACCCTGCGGGCTGATGGCCGTCGTGCGGGTGTTGTCGAGCGGATGTAAATTGAGGACCGGTGACTCCATCATCGTGCCGTCGAGCACGATCTGGACGTCGTGGTCCCGGTCGTTGTAGGCGCCAAAGGGCGTGACCGCGCCGGGAATCACCCCGAGGTACCGCATGAGCCGGTCCGGGCTCCCGAACGACAGGCGCCCCGCCCCGAGCTGCTCGCCGAGCTCTTTCAGGTCGATGCTCCGGTCTTCGAGCACCACGACGAGCCACATCCGGCCCTTCTTGTTGCGGAGAAACAGGCTCTTGGAATGGGCTCCCGGGAGCTCGCCCCGCAGGCGCTTGGCCTCATCGACGGTGAACACGGGCGGATGCGACACCGTGGTCGTCTCGATGCCGATCTCGCTCAGGTAGGCGAGGAGTTGCTCGGCGGTGGCGGGGGCATCTGGGTCGGTCACAGAGCGGCACGATAGTGCTGGGGCTGCACGCTCACCGCCGAGGCCGGACCCTATCCTGCCGCTATGTCCTTGCTCTCCAACCTCACCGATCGGTTCGGCGCCGCCTTTGCGTCGCTCGGCCTCGATCCCGGCCTCGGGACGGTCACCGTCTCCGACCGGCCCGACCTCGCCCAGTTTCAATGCAACGGCGCCCTGGCCGCAGCCAGGGCAGCGGGGCGAGCTCCTCGCGACATCGCCCAGGATGTCATCGATGCCGTGGGTGATCCGGATGTCTTCGCCGAGCTCGGCATCGCCGGACCCGGCTTCATCAACATCACGCTCACCGACGAGTTCCTGGGTGAGCGGATCGGTCGCCTCGACCCGGATCGCTTTGGACACCTCGCTCGCTCAAACGACGGGAAGGTTCTCATCGATTTCGGTGGGCCGAACGTGGCGAAAGCCATGCACGTTGGCCACCTGCGGTCCTCGCTCATCGGCGAGTCGCTCCAGCGAGTGTTTCGCTTCGCCGGCTACGACGTTGTCTCCGATATCCACTTTGGGGACTGGGGCACGCAGATGGGCCAGCTCATCATCGAGGCGCAGTCTCGCCGCCCCGACCTTCTCTACTTCGATCCGGCTTCTTCTGGTCCGTATCCAGACGAGCCGCCGTTCTCGCTCGACGATCTCCAGGAGATGTATCCGGCGGTGGCGGCTCGCACGAAGGCCGATCCGGCCGTCGCCGAGCTTGCCAGGCAGGCGACCCTCGAGCTCCAGCAGGGGCGTCCCGGCTACCGGGCGCTCTGGCAGCACTTCTGGGATGTCTCGCACGACGCCCAGAGACGTGACTTCGATCGGCTCGGCGTCGCCTTCGATCTCTGGCACGGCGAGAGCACGGTGCACGATCGAGTCGCCCCCATGCTCGAGAAGATCAAGGCACAGGGTGGCGCCGTCGAGGACGCCGGTGCCCTCATCGTCGAAGTGGCCCGGCCAGACGACACCAAGGAGATCCCACCGCTGCTCCTCACGAAGTCGGACGGCGGCTATCTCTACGGAACGACCGACCTCGCCACCATCGACGACCGCGTCGCCATGGGGATCGACACGGCGCTGTACGTCGTCGACGCCCGCCAATCGCTCCACTTCGAGCAGGTGTTTCGGGCTGCCTGGGCGACCGGGGTGGCGCCGGAGTCGATGCTTCTCGAGCACGTGCCGTTCGGCACGATGAACGGGCCGGACGGCAAGCCGTTCAAGACTCGTGAAGGGGGCGTGCTCCGCCTCGACGATCTGATCAGCCTCGTGCGCGACGCGGCGCTGAAGCGGCTCGAGGAGGCCGAGCTCGCCACCGAGTACCCGGACGAGGAGCGGGCCGAGATTGCCGCCAGGGTGGGCCTGGCCGCACTCAAGTACGGCGACCTGTCCAACAATCGGACCTCCAACTACGTGTTCGATCTCGATCGGTTCACATCGTTCGAAGGCAAGACCGGTCCCTACCTGCTCTACGGCGCGGTCCGGATCAAGTCGATCCTCCGCAAAGCGGCGGACCTCGATCTCGGACCCGGTCCCATCATCCCGCCGGCCGCCGACACCGAGCGGGCCTTGATGCTGGAACTCACACGGTTCCCCGAGGTGCTCGACCGGACCGTCGAGTTCCGTGCGCCCAATCACCTGGCCGAGTACGCCTACGACGTCGTCACGGCCTTCAATCGGTTCTACGAGGCATGCCACATTCTCCGGGAGGAGGATGCCGCCCGGCAGGCATCGTGGCTCGGTCTCGTCGAACTCACCCTCGGTCTGCTCGTCCTGCTGCTCGACCTCCTCGGCATCGAGGTGCCCGACCGGATGTAGGGGGCGTATGGTTTCACCATGGACGACGTGAAACGGAGATCCCTGCTGGGGATTGCCGCCGCCGTAGTGGTCGGGATCCTGGTCTCGGCAGCCGGCAGCGACGGCAGCTCGCAGGTCGGCTCGATCGCCGTGTTCGGCGTATGCGGCCTACTGGCGTTCGGTGTCAACTGGATTGCCTTCCTCCCAGCCAACGCCGCAAGGACTGAGAAGTACTACGACCTCACGGGAAGCATCACGTACCTGACGGTCACGCTGGTTGCGGTGGCACTCAGCGACAACCTCGACGCCCGGGCCGTGATCGCCGCCGCCATGGTCATCGCCTGGACCGTCCGGCTCGGCACGTTCCTCTTTCGCCGCATCCGTCGGGACGGGCGGGACGGCCGCTTCGACGAGATCAAGACCAGCCCGCTCCGGTTCTTCAGTGCCTGGACCATCCAGGGCCTCTGGGTGCTCCTCACCGCAGCGGCCGCGCTTGCCATCATCACGACGACCGAACGCCGCGATCTCGGGTGGGTGGCCTACCTGGGGATCGCCGTGTGGCTGGCCGGGTTCGCCGTCGAGGCAGTTGCCGATCGGCAGAAGTCGGTGTTCAAGCAGGATCCCGCCAACGACGGACGGTTCATCACCACGGGTCTCTGGGCCTGGTCCCGTCACCCCAACTATTTCGGCGAGATCACCCTCTGGGCGGGAATGGCGATCATGGCGATCCCGGTCCTGTCGGGTTGGCAGTGGGTGGTCCTCATTTCACCCGTGTTCGTCACCCTCTTGCTGATGCGAGTGAGCGGCATCCCGATGTTGGAAGCCCGTTCCGATAAGCGGTGGGGTGAGGAGGAGGCGTACCAGGCGTACAAGGCTGCTACGCCGGTGCTTGTCCCGAGGCCACCGAGGAGCTGAACTGACAATTCGGTCTCTTCGGCGAGGGGACGTTCCGGCTACGGCCGAGGGCGGGCCCGATCGGGTGAATCTGTCCGGTCGGTACCATCGCGTCATGGGTCGGCGGAGAGCGTTCATCGGAGTCATTGGTGCGCTAGCAGTGGTGCTCGCCTCCTGCGGTGGAACTCCCTCGGCCGCCACCACGACGCCGGGTTCCGGCAGCCCCACGTCGTCGACTGTGCCGGTCGAGAGCGACACAACTATCGCGTTTGCCGATGCGCCAACTACTACGGCTGCCCCAACGACGTCGTCGACCACGCTGCCGCCCACGACTACGACCACCTCGACCACCACGACGACGGCGCCGCCCACGACCACAGTGCCTTCGACCACCACGACCACGCTGGCGGAGGCGAGTTCGTACTCGCGAGTGCCCAAGCCCGGCGGAGGCGTGAATGCGGTGGCGCCGGGCGGCGCTCTCACGAAACACCTTGTGGCCGACATAGCGTCCGCCTTCGGATTCGAGCGAGGGGATGTTGAGGCGGCGATCGCCGGGGTTGCGCTGCCACCCGAGGCCGGCGGCAACCCCGAGGGGTGGCTGGCGCCGGGCAGCTACGAACCGGCCGACACTGCCGGCCCCGCCGACGTGCTGCAGGCAATGGTGGACCGGCGAGTGGAGCAACTCGAAGCGAGGGGAGTGCCGCGCGATCAGTGGCACAGGGTCTTGACCGCTGCCTCTGTGATCGAGAAGGAGACGTACAACCAGAACGAGAAGCCGAATGTGGCGCGGGTGCTCACCAATCGGCTGGCGGGTGGTGGTCCGCTCCAGATGGACTCGATCATCCTCTACCCGGTGCCCGAGGACCGGATCTTCACGACCAGCGCCGAACGAGCATCCAGTCAGCCCTACAACTCCTACAAGCACAACGGGCTCCCGCCCACGCCGATCTGCTCACCCGACACGGCCTCCATCGACGCCTTTCTCTCCCCGCCTCCCGGAAGCTGGTGGTTCTACGTGACCATCAACCTGCATTCGGGTGAGACCCTGTATGCGAATACGTACGAGGAGCACAAGGTCAACGTCGTGCTGCTCCGGGCCTGGCTCCAGGAGAACCCGACGCCGTAGAGCCGTCCCATCGATCGTCGGAGAAGGATTGCTTTGTAGCTGCGCCTCGGGCCAGATTTCTTTGGGTTTCTTTGTGGGTTGGGTGTTTTGTGGGGGGTTTGTGTCGTAGGTGGTT
>SHLN01000141.1 GCA_004283105.1 Acidimicrobiia bacterium | reverse complement strand
CCGCGAGGAACGTGCGGCGGGGGGCTGCTCCATCTCGGCGTGCCGCGCCGGGGCCGGTCCGGCAGGCACCGGGGCAGGGACGGAGGCAGGAGGCGAGGAGACCGGTGGCGGGAGGGGTGGGGTTGAGGGCGTCTGGGAGCGGAGCGGCGATCGACGCCGCAGGTGCTCGAGGCTGGCAGCCAATTGGCTGTCGGCCGGCAACGGCTCTTCCGGGGGATGAAGAATGGTGGTTCGAGCCGGAAGATTCAGCTCCTCCACCGGTGGGGGTACGGCCGCAATTGGCACCGGTGCGGGATCGGGAGCGGTCTCTGCCACCGCAGGCTGCGGATCTGGTCCGCGGTCCCGGATGGCTTTGTCCCGCCGCCGACGGCGTCCTTTCGGACGCAGGTTCGACATCTCGTTGTAGATGTTGTTATCCATCCCGTCCCAACCGGTAATCTCACGTCATGCCTGCGGTACTAGTTCTTTTCGGTGGGAAATCTGCCGAACATGAGGTTTCTTGCGAGTCCGCCGCCACCGTCGCCGACTCGCTCCGGGAGGCCGGGCATTCAGTGACGCTCGTCGGGATCGATCTGGCGGGGGGATGGCACCTCGTCGATGGGGCGTCCCGTCCCCTCACAGCCGTCGGCGACCCGGTTTCGTTGTCTGTTCCCGATGGGTTCTTGGATCACGGCGGGACGAGACTGCCGTTCGACGTCGTCTTTCCGGTTCTGCACGGCCCCTTTGGCGAAGACGGGACCGTCCAGGGGCTTCTGGAGGTCGTTGGTGTTCCCTACGTCGGCGCGGGCGTGCTCGCCTCGGCGGCGGCGATGGACAAAGACGTGGCCAATCGCCTGCTGGCCCACGCCGGACTCCCGCGCGCCAGGTCGATGGCCGTCTCCGTTGACTCGTACGGCCCGGGAGTCGACGCCCGCCTGCTCGAAGCGCTCGGGCTGCCGGTGTTCGTCAAGCCCGCCTCGCTCGGTTCTTCAGTAGGAATCACGAAGGTCAACGAGGCGTTCGAGCTGCCCGATGCCATGGCGGTCGCGTTCAAGTACGGCGACAAGGTCGTCGTCGAAGAAGGGGTAGACGCGAGGGAGATTGAGGTTGCCGTGCTCGACGGCCCGAACACGTCGATACCGGGCGAAATCGTTTCTGTCGACTGGTACGACTACGACGCCAAGTATGCCGACGATGCGACGCAGCTTCTCGTGCCGGCCCCCCTCACCGATGAGGAATCCGACGCGGTGCGCGACCTCGCCGGGCGGGCGTTCGAAATACTTGGTGTGACTGGTTTGGCCCGCGTCGATTTCTTCTACGAGGAGAGTGGCCGCGGCTTCTTGATCAACGAGCTGAACACGATGCCCGGGTGCACGTCGCGGTCGATGTTCCCCGTGTTGTGGGAGGCAACCGGAGTGCCGAATGTTGAATTGTTCGACCGTCTGGTGCGGTCGGCGCTTCCCTAGAGGGAAACCACCGGGCAAGTGACGGTACGGACGATGCCGGACACAGATGGGACCTTGCTGGCCACCAGCTTGCCGAGCGCGTCGATGTCGCCTGCCTGCGCATCCACGATCACGTCATACGGGCCGGTGACGGCACTTGAGCGGACGACGCCCTCGAGGTCCCCGAGCGCCGCCGCTACCTGAGCTGCTTTGCCGACCTCTGTCTGAATAAGCACGAACGCTTCGACCAATGTTCCTCCTCGGAATTGATGCTTTCTGTGGACTCTAGGCCGGTGAACCGCCGGTTGCTCCCGTCCTTCGCGTCGTGGGATTGCGACGGCGTCAGTTGCTGGCTTCGGCAACCCGCAGGGTTGCCGCAAGCAACGCCGAAGGCGTTGCCGGTGACTGGTTAGTACCCGTCGCTCCCGAAACGGAGACGCTTGGCGTAGTCCACACCATCATCGGTTTCCAGGTCGAAGTTGACTCGCTGGCCCTGGCGGAGCATGCGAAAGATGCTGCCCTTCAGCGAACCGGGTCGGAGCATGACCTTCTCGCGATTGTCTTCCCGGACAATGATCCCCACCCCTGTGGCTGGGTCGTACACCTGGACAACACCTTGCATTGCTTCCTCTCGATTTCTCCGCCGCGTCATGTCTAGCGCGCGATCGGGCGGAGAAATACGAATGCTACCGCCGGACGCCAAGCGTGGGGACGGCCGGTGCCGCGAAGCTGCCCGAGGGGCAGCCCACCTGGCCCAGCTAAACCCCATTCCCACTCAAGCGGCACCGAGGTTCGTTCCGGGCGGGTAGCGGGCAGCGGGTAGCGATCTACAGCAACTCGGAATCGATCTCCCCAACAGAACTCACCCCACAAAGCGCCATCGCCGTGTCGAGCTCGTCGCGCATGATGTCGAGGACGCCGGTCACCCCGGCGGCGCCGTCGACCGCGAGACCCCAAAGGATGGGTCGGCCGAGGAGCACCGCACGTGCTCCGCGGGCCAGGGCCTTCACGACGTCGGTCCCTCGTCTGATGCCCCCATCGAGAAGGATTTCCCCGCGGCCGTCCATGGCGGCGGCCACTTCGGGCAGGGCATCGATGGTGGCGGGAGCGGTGTCGAGCTGGCGGCCGCCGTGGTTGGAAACGACGACGGCGGCTGCCCCGTGATCGAGTGAGCGGACTGCGTCGTCGCCCCGGGCCACGCCTTTGATCAGCACCGGCAGTGGGGTTCGGCCGGCCAGCCACTCGAGGTCGTCCCAATCAATCGATGGGTCGAACAGCGAAGCAACGTATTCGGCCAGACCGGAGCCCTCGCCGTGCTCGGGGAAGCCTCCGAACCCGGCCGGCGCTGCGTTCTCGATGCTGATTCCGTCCGGTAGCGAGAACCGGTTCCGAACATCCGGCTCGCGTCGGCCCCACACGGGAGCATCCACCGTGAGCGCGATCCCCGCGCAACCGGCGGCTTCGGCCCGCGCCACCAGTTCATCCGTCAGGCCCCGGTCCTTGTAGATGTACAGCTGGAAGAACACCGGACCGGTAGCAGCGGCGACCACATCTTCCATCGCCACGGTCGAGAGGCTGGAGAGGATCATCGCCGTCCTCGCCGCTCCGAGCGCACTGACGGCGGCGATTTCTCCATCGGGATGGGCCAGCTTGTGAAAGGCGGTGGGAGCCGCCAGGACCGGCATCGAGATGTCGTGGCCGAGTACCGAGGTGGAGTGATCCCGATCGGTCAGCCCGGCGAGGACTCGATACCGCAAGGAGATCCGGTCGAACGCAGCCCGATTCTCCCGGAGGGTGACCTCATCGTTTGCCCCATGGAAGTAGTAGTCGAAGGCATTCCGATCCAGCCGCTCTCGGGCCACCGCCTCGTAATCAAACAGATTGACCAGGTCCACGCCAAGAGGATAGGTCCGTTCATGCCAGGCGGTTCGTCGAGGGTCGAGGGTCGAGGGTCGGCTCCTCTGGCCGGCGACCGGTGACCGGTGACCGGCGACGGTTTGAGTAGTGTCCCCCGATGACCGAGGCAGCCCGGCGGGTCCAACGCATCTATCTGCTACTCACACTGCTGTCGACCCTCTCCGCCTCGCTCATCTGGGGGGTAAACACGCTCTTCCTCCTCGACGCCGGTCTCAACAACGCCCAGGCGTTCGGCGCGAACGCTGCGTTCACGGCCGGTCAGGTGCTCTTCGAGGTCCCGACGGGGGTCATCGCAGATACTGTGGGGAGGCGGGCTTCGTACCTGTTGGGGGCCGCCACCCTCCTCCTTTCGACGCTGCTCTATCTGTTCATGTGGTCGTCCGAGGCACCCTTCTGGGGATGGGTCATCTCGTCGGTGCTGATCGGTCTGGGGTTCACCTTCTTCTCCGGCGCGGTGGAGGCCTGGTTGGTGGATGCCCTCAACGCCTCGGATTTCGACGGCGAGTACGAGACGGTGTTTGCCAAGGGGCAGACAACGATGGGAGTGGCCATGCTGGCGGGTTCGGTGGCCGGAGGGTTCATAGCCCAGATCACGAATCTTGGCGTCCCGTACATCCTGCGAGCCGTTCTGCTCGGTATCACCCTGGCGACGGCGTTCTTCCTCATGCGCGATCTCGGGTTTACTCCGCACCGGGGCGGGAGTCCGGTCGGAGAAATGAAGAGGATCGTCGCGGCTTCCCTCGACAACGGCTGGCGCAAGCCTCCGATACGCTGGCTCATGCTGGCTGCCCCGTTCACCGGGGGAGTGGGCGTGTACGCCTTTTACGCCCTTCAGCCCTACCTGCTCGAGCTATACGGCGACCCGGACGCGTTTGGCATTGCCGGGCTGGCTGCCGCCATCGTCGCTTCGGCTCAGATCGTGGCCGGGCTCATCGTGCCGTTCGTCCGCCGTGTGTTCCGGCGCCGTACTGATGTCCTCGTGCTGTCCGGCGTGGTTGGGGCCCTTGCTCTGCTTGCCATCGGGCTCACGTCGAACTTCTGGGTTGCCATCAGTTTGCTCGTTCTCTGGTCGCTCGGCTTCTCCGTCAGCATGCCGATGCGGCAGGCCTACCTGAATGGGCTCATCGACTCCGATCAGCGAGCCACCGTGCTGTCGTTCGATGCTCTCATGTCGTCCAGCGGCGGGGTGGTGGCCCAACCCGTGCTCGGCCGGGCCGCCGACGTCTGGAGCTACGGAGCTTCATATGTGGTGAGCTCGATCATCTCCGCGGTTGCGGTCCCGTTCTTTCTGCTTGCCCGCCGCGAGAAGGCGCCGTCTGACCCCATCGTGCGAGTCGAGCAGCCGTAGCCGAAGACTCGTCGGTGAGCGGGAACCAGGATTCTGGGCCGGTGACCGGCGACCGGTGACCGGTGACCGGCCAACGCGAAGCGTTGCCATAGCATTGAGGCAATGGCTGGGAACCCGGCGATAGTTCGAGGCGTCCGATGGGTATGAAGGACCGACGCGTCCTGGCCCTGGTAGCCGGCCTCGCTCTCGTGGCCGTCTCCTGCGGCCTAGACACGGTGTCCGATCCCACGTCGACCGCCATCATTGGGGCGACCACGACCACAGAGGCGAGTACCTCCTCGACGACGGATGCCGTCACCGCGAGCACCACGGTTCCCGTCTCCCAGGTCCTCGTGGTCGACGGCACGGTTCTCGACAAGAAAGGCGTTGGTCCGCAGCTCTGCATGTTCGTCCGGGACTCTCTGCCGCCGCAGTGTGAAGGACTGCCGGTGGTCGGTCTCAATTGGCGAGATGTCGATTGGGCGGAGACGGCCGGAGACACAACCTGGGCCGATGCCCGTCTCATTGGCCGCTTCAAGGGCGGTGAACTCGTGCTCACCGAGCGGCCCTTGGATCGGGTGGCGCCCGCTCGGGAGCAACCCGACTACTCGACGCCGTGCGCAGAACCCGAGGGCGGCTGGATCATTCGCAACGACGCCCTTGCCACCGAGGACGACTTTCAACGCGCCAACGAGTACGCCCAACGACAGCCCGAGTTCACCGGTACGTGGTTCGATCATCTCCAGCAACCAAAGGAGTTCACCCCGCTAGCCGAGTCCTCCATCGCCAACTTCTCCTTCACGTCGAACCTCGATCGCCACCGGAGCGAAATCGAGAATCTCTATGGCGGTCCGATGTGCGTGAGCGAGGGCAAACGGCCGCTGGCCGAGCTGCGCGACATCCAGGATCGGGTGTTCGATGCGATCTTCACTCCCCAGGCGGAGGCCGCCGGGATCTTCGCCGGCTTTGGCGCCTCCGGATCTGCCGATCAATTCAAGGGAGTCGTCGAGGTCTCGGTGATGTACGCCGGAGACGATGCCCAGCAGTGGCTCGACGAACAGTTTGGCCCCGGCATGGTGGAGCTCCACAGCTTCCTGCAACCATACGAGGGCCCCACCGAGTCCGAGATGAAACCACTCTTCCCCGAGCAGGAGGCATTGCCGGTTGCGGTATGGGTGCAGGGAACCACCTACGACTTGAGGGACGTGCCGACCACCGCGGTTCTTGTCGACACGTCACAGCCTCCGGTGTTTCTGCCGTCCGGGGTCCTGGCCGTTGACCCGGAGCGAACGTTGACCTACACGCACGATGACGGCGAATCGGTGGTTCTCGGGAACGAGGTCGGTGACTTCATCGTGTCGGCAGACGAATCCCGGGTTGCCTGGACCAGAGTTGTCGAACCGGCGCCGCCCGGCATCACCGAGCTGAATCAGGCGACATTGCCGGACGGAACCATCACCCACGTTCACACCTTTCAGGACTTTGACATTGGGGAGGGGCCGAACGGATACGCTCGGGTGGTCACTTACGCCGGTGACAACATCGTTCTCGCCACCGGGGATGGAGCGGCCTCGGCTGCGGCCGTGTGGGTCCTCGATCTCGCCGTGGTGATCGAGGCGGAAGGATACGGAACCACCGACGCCCGCAATTCGGCCGGGAATCGCACCGTGCTCTGGCAAGGCGATGGGACATCCAGTGTGATCGTGGAGGTCCGGCCCGACGGCGCTGTGGGTCCCAGTGGATTGACTGTCAGAGAGACGATCGACTGGTTGGTCTTCCAGGCGCCTACCTTCTCGCCGGATGGCTCCCTGCTGGCCCTGGGCGGCACCGACGGTGAGGAGGGGCCACCGATCGTGCTGCTCACCGATTCCGCCGGCAACGAGGTCGAGCGGAGCCCGATCGTGGAGGTAACGGGTCGGAATCCGTTTGTCAGCCAGTTCGTGTGGCAGCACGACGCAACCCTCCTGGTCCTCGTTGGCAGCTGGTCCCTTGAGCTGACCGTTGGTGATTGGCCGGACGTGTGGGGCATCTACCAATGCGACCTCGAGGACACGGGCTGCCACCTCCAGCAGGAGATCAACTTCGAGCCCGACGGTTGGAACCAGGTGGGGCTGGTGCGGCTTCCCTAGTCCCTGGGTTCTGGTCCCTGGGTTCTGGTCCCTAGAGAGAACCCCCTACCACCG
>SHLN01000140.1 GCA_004283105.1 Acidimicrobiia bacterium | reverse complement strand
CCCCGTACCCCTCCCATCGAAGATGGGAGGGGAAAGCAACCCGAAGGGTTGCCGGCAACGGGTAGCGGGATGCGGGCAGCGGGCAGCGGGTAGCGACTCGATTGTGGATTACCCTTCGCTGACCCGTACCCAGGAGCGCAATTTGAGCAACGAGCAGCTGGCCGTCAATGCCATCAAGGCACTCGCCATGGACGGCGTGCAGGCCGCCAATTCGGGGCATCCGGGCGCCCCGATGGGTATGGCCGACATGGCCACCGTCCTGTGGACCCGGTTTCTCGTGGTCGATCCGGCCGACCCGACCTGGCCGGATCGGGACCGGTTCATCGTCTCGAACGGCCATGCCTCGATGCTCGTGTACGGCCTGCTTCACCTGAGCGGGTTTCCGCTGGAGATGGACGACCTGAAGAACTTCCGCCAGTTCGGGTATCCGACCCCCGGGCACCCCGAGCGCGAGCCGCATCTCGGGATCGAGACAACCACCGGCCCCCTCGGACAGGGCTTCGGAACCGGGGTCGGCATGGCCATCGCCGAAGAGCACCTGCGAGCCGTGTTCGGTGACGACCTCGTGAACCACCGGACGTTCGGGCTCGTTTCAGACGGCGATCTCATGGAGGGCATCTCTTCGGAGTCGGCCTCGATGGCCGGGCATCTCGGGCTCGGACGCCTCGTCTACCTCTACGACGACAATGAGATCAGCATCGAAGGCGACACCGACCTTGCCTTCACCGAGGACGTTGGCGGTCGCTTCCGGGCCTTTGGCTGGCACATCGAGGAGGTCGACGGGCACGACAGGAACGCGGTGGCCGAGGCCATCGAGTCGGCCCTGATCGTTCCCGACCAGCCCTCCCTCATCGTGGCCCACACCCACATTGCTCATGGATCTCCGAACAAGGTCGACAGTGAGTCTTCCCACGGAAGCCCGCTCGGGGACGAAGAGATCCGGTTGACGAAGGAGCTGATGAACTGGCCGACCGATGAGCCGTTCACCGTGCTGCCCGGGGCCTATGAAGCCTTCGCGGCCGTGGGTGCCCGCGGCGCCGAGGCCCGGGCCGCCTGGGAGGCCCGCCGGGACCAGGCGTTCGCCGATTCTGAGATTGCCGATCGCTGGGACGCCTACTGGAACCCTGCTCCGGTGACGATCGGGGACCTCGGCTACGCCATCGGCGATTCGGTGGCCACTCGCAAATCGTCCGGCAAGGCGATCAACGATCTCGCCGGTCGTGTCCCCAACCTGCTGGGTGGATCGGCGGACCTTGCTCCCTCGACGAACACACTCATCGACGGATCCGGCTCGTTCTCAAAGGCAGACCGTCTCGGCCGAAACTTCCATTTCGGCATTCGCGAGCACGGCATGGGGGCGGCCGTCAACGGCATGGCCATCCACGGCGGGTTGCGTCCGTACGGGGCGACGTTCCTCGTCTTCAACGATTACATGCGTCCGGCCGTCCGACTGTCGGCGCTCATGGGGGCGCCATCCATCTGGGTGTACACCCACGACTCGGTGTTCCTCGGAGAGGACGGGCCCACCCATCAGCCGATCGAGCATCTGGCCTCGCTGCGGGCGATGCCCAACCTGTGGGTGGTGCGTCCGGCCGATGCTGGCGAGACCGCCGAGGCGTGGGAGATGGCGGTCAATCGAACCGACGGTCCGACCTGTCTCATCCTCACCCGACAGGGCATCCCGACCCTCGAGCGAGAGGCCGGCGGTCTCCACCGCGGCGGATACGTTCTGCGTGATGGAACCGATGCGACGATCGTGGCCACGGGCTCAGAAGTGTCTGTGGCATTGGCGGCGGCCGGGGTCCTCGAGGCGGACGGCACCTCCGTCCGGGTGGTGAGCATGCCGTGCGTCGAGGCGTTTCTCGCCCAGGACGAGACCTACCGGACCGGCGTACTTAGCCCGGGGATGCCGGTAGCCTCGCTCGAAGCTGCCGCCACGCTCGGCTGGCATCGCTTCACAGGTAAGGACGGTATGACCATCGGAATCGATCACTTCGGGGCATCAGCTCCGGCCGGGGTGTTGGCTGAGGAGTTCGGGTTCACCCCCGACGCCGTGGCCGCCCGTGTACGCGAATGGCTCTCATGAAGCGGTTCGTTTTTCTGCTCGCTCTCGCGGTGGTTGCCACCGCCTGTGGCGGAGAACAGGCAGCCGATGTCGGTCCATCCGACGCCACAACCACGACCGCGGCAGCTGCCGCAACAACCACGACCGCGGTCCCGAATCCCGGAGGAGGCGACGCCGTGGCTCAGGAAGGCGACTCGGTAGCCGTGCATTACATCGGCACGCTCGACGACGGGACCGTATTCGACGAGTCGCGTCCTCGTGGCAGCACCCTCGACTTCGTGATCGGTGCCGGCCAGATGATTGCCGGCTTCGATGAGGGCGTGCGCGGCATGGTCGAAGGTGAGACCAAGACGGTTCGGATCGAACCGGCCAACGCCTACGGCGAGTACGACCCCGAGATGCTCTTCCAGGTCGACATCAGCCAGGTCCCCGAGGGAACGGCGGCCGGCGACGTGCTGGTTGATCCGACGACCGGGTCGCCGGTGCCGGTGGTGTCGGTCGAGGGCGATGTGGTCACCCTGGATCTCAACCATCAGTTGGCCGGACAGACGCTCACGTTCGAAATCGAGATGGTGTCGATTACCCGCTGAGGGCCCGCCTGGTCCGCCAGGAGCGGTAGGCGAACAGGATCTTGAGGGCGGCTGGGCCGAAGAACAGGCGGCCGAACACGCCGTCCCAGCCCGACGCATACTCGTACTCGATGTGCTCGGTCACCCGCGTGGTGCTCGTATCGGTTGCCGTGAACCGGTGGGTGTGGGCCCAGGATTCCAGCGGTCCCTCGTCCTGAATGTCCGTGAATCCGTTCGGGCCGACATCGCGGTGCAGCGCCCGCCACCGAATAGGGATGGGACCAAACCACACGGTGAACTCGGCGACGGCGCCGTCCGCCAGCGGATCGAACCGATGAATGCGGACATAGGCAGGAGTCAACCGCCGCAACACCCGCGTGTCCTCATGGAACGCCGCCACGGCTTCGACGGGAGCGTCGACCTCGAATGCGTAATCAAAGGTGGGCATAGGGGGAACCTAGCTATGAGCTGTGGGCTATGAGCTGTGAGCGGTGGGCTGTGAGCTGTGGGCGTTGAGCTGGGTCTTGTGCCTGATCTGGCCCACGGCTCAAGGCTCGAGGCCCATGGCTCGTATACTCCCGCACTGCTCGTCTCACCGGGAACCCATCATCGAACTCAGTCCCGCCTTGTTCCTCACCACCTGGGCGGCCGGATTGGCCGGGGTGGCTGCGCTCGTCGCCTGGTGGAAGGTCGTCGGACCCGGGTTCGGGTGGTTGTCGGCGGCGGTGACGGCCTTGTTTGGTGGCATCGGCTGGGCGGTCGGTGGCGGCTGGCCGGCCGGAGTCGGTACGGCGGCGGCGTTGATCGGACTAGCTCTCGCCCGGCGCCCTCAACCATTCGCCCTCGCGCTTGGCGTCGGTGCCGTGTTTCTGGCCGCCGCGTCGGTGCCGGATGGCGGGGTCCTCGGCACGCTGTCCGGGGCATTGCTGCTGGGGGGTACCACCGGAGAGATGCTGCTCGGCCATTGGTTCCTGATCGATCCAACGCTGCCGCGGTGGGCTCTGAAGCGGTTGGCTGCGGTCGGACTGGCCGGGGTCGGGGCGGACGTGGCCGTTCTCATGTTCGACGCCGGTGGATTCGGGGGAGAGGTGATCGGTTGGGCATTCGTGGTGCTGGCCGCCACGACGTTTGTACTGCTCGTTGCCGTGTGGTTTGCCCTCAACGAGCCGTCCTATCCGGGAGTCATGGCAGCCACCGGTCTCTCCTATCTGGCCATCCTCACGGCTATCGGCGCGGCGGCGGCCGGGCGTGCGCTCGTGGACGAGGGCACGAGCCTGCTGGGAGGCGACGCCGGCCTGTCTAGGATCTTCCTCTTGTGAAGATCTATACGAAGACGGGTGACGAGGGGAAGACCGGCCTCCTCTACGGCGGAAGAGTGTGGAAGGACGACCCGGGGCCTGAGGCCTACGGGGCGGTGGACGAGGCTGTCTCGGCACTCGGTGTGGCCCGGGCGGACGCAACGGGTGAGCTGGCTGCCGAGATTCTCGCGCTCGAGCGGGACCTGTTCGTGGTGGGGGCCGAACTGGCAACCGATCCGGCCAACCGGGAAAAACTCACTCCGAATGTCAGCCTGACGACGTCGGCCATGGTCGAACGACTCGAAGGGGTCATCGACACCGTCGTCGAGGAGCACCCGCTCCCGCAGGAATTCGTCGTCCCGGGGGAAAACGCTCTGGAAGCGGCTCTCGAGGTGGCCCGCGCCACCGTCCGGAGGGCCGAACGCCGGGTCATTTCCTACGCCCGGGCCGGCGGACTGGACGGCAGTGTTGTGCCCATCTATCTCAACCGGCTTGCCGATCTGCTCTACGTCCTCGCCCGATCCACCGCCGCAACGTGGCAGCCGACCCGTCCCAAGGAGGACACATGACCGAGATCCAAGCCGCACCGGACCTTGCAAGTGCAACCGCCGACGTTCTGGTGGTTCCCGTGCTCGGCGAGAGGAATTGGGGCCCGGGCGGAGAGTGGTTGGCCGGCGAGCTAGGCGACTTTCTCACCGACTATCTCGACGAGCTCGATTTCCAGGGCAAGCCCGGATCCGTGGCCTCGCTTCCGGTCCGTGATCGCTTGAGCTTCAAGCGCCTCGTCCTGGTCGGCGTCGGGACCGACCCCGATCCCGAGCAGATCCGCCAGGGGGCCGGTGCAGCCGGCAAGTTGATCACCCGCGATGAGAGTGTTGCGACCACTATTCATCAGCTCGACGGGCCGGGCAGTGTGCTTGCCGCCCTGGAAGGCTTTCTGCTTTCGCAGTACCGGTTCGACAAATACCGGACCGAGAAGAAGCCCTCCAAGCTCGAGCGCATCCTTCTCATCGATGCCGACGAAGCGGAGATCGCCCCGCTCGCAGACCGGGCCCGGGTCATCGCAGATGCCGTCAATCTCGCCCGCGATCTCATCAACGAGCCGCCCGCCGCCAAGTCCCCGAACACCCTGGTCGAGGTAGCCCGCCAGATTGCCACCACCGGCGACCTCGACGTCACCGTTTACGGGCCCGATCAGTTCGAAGCCGAGCGCTTTGGTGGGCTCATTGGTGTGGCCGCCGGTTCACATGAGCCGGCCGCCATGATCGTTCTGCGGCACGAGCCGGCCGATCCCAAAGGGTTCATTGCCATCGTCGGCAAAGGAATCGTGTTCGACTCGGGTGGCCTTTCCCTCAAGCCGCCCTCCGGAATGGAAACGATGAAGACCGACATGTCGGGCGCAGCCGTGGTGCTGGCGACGATGCAGGCCATCGCGGCCCTCGACGTGCCGGTCAGGGTGGTGGGAGTGACACCGGTCACAGAGAACATGCCGGGCGGGGGAGCCCAGCGTCCCGGCGACGTTCTCACCCCCCGCAACGGGACCACCGTTGAGGTCCTCAACACCGATGCCGAGGGGCGGCTCGTGCTGGCCGATGCGCTGTCGCTCGTCGCCGAGGAGGAGCCCGACCTCATCGTTGACGCCGCCACCCTGACGGGGGCGTGCCCGGTGGCCCTTGGAGAGAAGATCGCCGGTCTGTGGGGCAATACCGACGAAGCGATCGATCGGGTGAAGGCCGCCGCGTCGGATGCCGGCGAGGCGGTGTGGCACATGCCGCTCCCCGGCTACTACCGCAAGAACATCGATTCGGACGTCGCCGACATCAAGAACACCGGGACCCGGTACGGAGGGTCCATCAACGCCGCCCTCTTCCTCAAGGAATTCGTCGGTGAGGTCCCGTGGGCGCACCTCGACATCGCCGGACCGGCCCGCTGGCCCGACGACGAGCACTACCAGGTCAAAGGCGGATCAGGGTTCGGTGTCCGAACCCTGGTGAAGCTGATAGAGCAAGCGGGGGAGTAGCTGCTCGCTGCTCGTCGCTCGTCCCTAGCAAGAACCTCGAAGTCGAAGTCGAAGTCGAAGTCGAAGTCTGCTCGATTCCTGTTTGCTAGTCCTTGCTTCTACTACTCTCCACGGGGATGGGCCGCCGCTTTCTGACTTCAACTGCCGTACTCGACATCGCCGCGCTGGCGGTCGCCGTGCTCGTCGGCCTTGCCCTTGTTCCCGACTTTGGACAGGGCGTTGATCCCATCGAGGTGGCCCCGCTGTTCGGGGCCATGCTCGGAGGAGCCCTCGTCGGCAGCTACGTGAGCGTTCGATCCTGGGGTCTCGGGGCACCGCGGCCGTCATACGGCCGGGCCGTCTCGATCGTTTCGATCGGGGTGTCCCTGACCGCCCTGGCCGTCGTCTCGACCCGGATGTACTGGTCACGCCCGTTCTTTGTGATCACATCGGTCGCCTGGCTCGGCCTGGCGCTGGTCCACCGCGCCTACCGGCGGCGGCGGCCCTGGGCCGAGAGCATCGTCGCCATTTCCAACGAGAAGGAACTGGTGGAAGACCTCCGATCGGCCCCGCACGCAAATCTGGTCGACTCGCTCGATCCCCGGGCCGAACCTCCCACCCGTCCGTTCCCGCCAGGAACCGTCATGGCGGTAGACCTGCGGGCCGTGCTCTCCGACACGATGGCGCAGTACATCTCTTCGCTCCACCTCGCAGGACGTTCGATGCGGGGCTTCACGAGTGTGTACGAGGAGCACACCGGCCGGCTGCCCATCGTTCACCTCATGGAGGGATGGGAGCTCACCGAGCCGCTCGAGGCGCGCGGCGTCTACGTGGGCTTGAAGCGCGCCATCGACATCGTTCTGGTCACGCTGACGGCGCCGCTCTGGATTCTTCTTTCGGGGATCATCGCCATCGTCATCCGGCTCGACTCGAATGGGCCGGTCATCTTCGCGCAGGAG
>SHLN01000313.1 GCA_004283105.1 Acidimicrobiia bacterium | reverse complement strand
CCCGGCTCACCGATCGACTGGGCGGCGACGATTCCGACCGCCTCGCCCATCTCGACTGGAAGACCGGTGGCCAGCGACTGGCCGTAGCAAGTGCCGCAGATTCCGTACCGGGTGGCGCAGGTGAGCACCGACCGGCAGCGAACGCTGTCAAGCCCCTTGGCGTTCTCGAGGGCCGTCAGCTCGAGCTTGCCGATGAGCGTCCCGGCCTTGAGTGACTTCCCTTCTGCCGTCTTGACGAGCTTGCGCTCGATCTTGACGTCCTCGGCCAGGATCCGGCTGAAGACCCGGCTCCGCAGGTTGCGAATGACCTGGCCGTTCTCCTCCCGGATGTGGATGAGGATGCCGCGATCGGTCTCGCAATCGTGCTCGCGTACGATCACTTCCTGGCTCACATCGACCAAACGCCGGGTCAGATACCCGGAGTCGGCGGTACGCAGCGCCGTGTCGGCGAGACCCTTGCGGGCACCGTGCGTCGAGATGAAGTACTCGAGCACGGACAGGCCTTCCCGGAAGTTCGAAATGATCGGGCGGGGAATGATGTCACCACGGGGATTGGCCACGAGGCCACGCATGCCGGCGATTTGCCTGACCTGCATGATGTTTCCACGAGCACCGGACCGCACCATCATGTCGATCGGGTTGAACCGATCTTGCTTCATGGTGAGCTCCATCGCGTCCTTCACCCGGTCGGTCGCCTCGGTCCAGATCTCGATGAGCTCTTGACGACGCTCGTCATCGGTGATGACACCCTGCTGATAGAGCTGCTCGACCTTCTCGGCCCGCTCCTCGAATTCCTCGAGAATCTGGCTCTTCTCCGGCGGCGTCTTCACATCGTCGAGGGCAATCGTCAGACCGGCCTGGGTCGCATAGGTGAACCCGAGTTCCTTGATGGCATCAAGCGTGTTTTGCACGACCGACTTGTCGAAGTGATCGATGATCTCCTCGACCAGGGTTCGGATGTCGCTCTTGAGAATCGGGGCATCCACATAGGGGAAGTCCGCAGGCAGTGCCTGATTGATCAGCGCCCGTCCCAGAGTTGTCTCGGTGAGGACCGATCCATCGACCGGCTCCTCGGTGAAGAGCTCACCGATCCGGCCCTTGAGTGAGGCGTGCATGTCGGGGTCACCGGCCATTTCGCCGAGTCGCAGTTTGATCGGAGCATGCAGTTCCAGCTCGCCCAGATCGTGGGCCATGAGGGCCTCGTCTACGTCCATGAAGATCCGGCCGGCGCCGGCGCCGTCCTCGACCTTCTCTGACAGGTAGTAGACGCCGATCACCATGTCCTGCGACGGGGTGACAATCGGCCGACCGCTCGCCGGTGACCGCACGTTGTTGGTCGACAACATGAGGACCCGGGCCTCGGCCTGGGCCTCGGCCGACAGCGGCAGGTGAACGGCCATCTGGTCGCCGTCGAAGTCGGCGTTGAACGCCTCACACACGAGCGGGTGGATCTGGATGGCCTTGCCCTCGACGAGGATCGGCTCGAAGGCTTGAATCCCGAGGCGGTGAAGCGTCGGCGCCCGGTTGAGGAGCACCGGGTGCTCCTGGATCACTTCGGCGAGCACATCCCACACCTGCGGACGGGCCCGCTCCACCATCCGCTTGGCGGACTTGATGTTCTGGGCAAGATCCTGGTCGACGAGCCGCTTCATCACGAAGGGCTTGAACAACTCGAGGGCCATCTTCTTGGGCAGGCCACACTGGTGCAGCTTGAGCTGCGGGCCTACCACGATGACGGACCGGCCCGAGTAGTCGACGCGCTTTCCGAGCAGGTTCTGGCGGAACCGACCCTGCTTGCCCTTCAACATGTCGGACAACGACTTGAGCGGGCGATTGCCCGGCCCGGTCACGGCCCGGCCGCGACGGCCGTTGTCGAAGAGCGCATCGACCGCTTCCTGGAGCATGCGCTTCTCGTTGTTGACGATGATCTCGGGAGCACCGAGATCGAGCAGTCGCTTGAGCCGGTTGTTGCGGTTGATGACCCGGCGATATAGGTCGTTCAGGTCGCTGGTGGCAAACCGGCCACCGTCGAGCTGAACCATCGGGC
>SHLN01000312.1 GCA_004283105.1 Acidimicrobiia bacterium | reverse complement strand
GCGACTCGGTGGTGGCCACCGACGTCACCACCGTCTATCCGCCAGAAGCGGTCGGACTGCCGGTGGTCGGAGTTGGCCGATTCCTGTCCGCCGAAGGAGTCCTCGCCCAGCAGCCGACCCTCGTGATCGGTGACACCCAAACGTCCCCTGTGGACGCCATCGAGCAGATTCGCAGTGCCGGGGTGCCGGTGGTGATCCTCGACGTGCCGACGACCTTCGAAGGCCTCTACGAGAAGATCGGCGGCCTGGCCGAAGCGCTCGGGGTGCCATCGAGCGGCGCCGACATCGTGGCCGAACTCCGGTCCGACATCGAGACGGCGCTGAGCGCTGCCCCGGAACGCGACCCGAAGCCCGGAGTCGCCTTTGTCTACAGCCGCGGCCCGGACGTGATGCTCCTGTTCGGGTCTGAAATGACAACACAACCACTCATCGAGGCCGCCGGAGGCACCGACGTCGGGACCGAGAGCGGCGTAACCGGCACCATCTCGGTCACGCCGGAGGCGATCGTGGCGGCCGCCCCCGACGTCATCATCATCACGAGCGAAGGGCTGCAGGCGCTCGGCGGAGAAGACGGGTTGCTTGCCATTCCCGGGTTTGCCGAGACCCCGGCCGGACGGGACGGACGCATCCTCGACTACCCGGAGGGTGACTTCCTGACGTTCGGCCCCCGCACCGCCGAGTCGCTGGCGCTGCTCATTGCCGATCTCAGCGCCGTGCTGACCGATCAGTGACAGGAGCGGCAATAGAACCCGACCGACGCTTCAGCCCGTCCACGGCCCTGGCGGGCCTGAGCGCCGGGTTGCTGGCGTTGATGGTGGCAGGGCTCTTGAGCGGGGCGGTGGCCATCGGTCCCACCGACCTCTTCCACATGATCGGCCGGCGCCTCGGGCTCATCAGCGACGCCGAGCGGCTCACCGATTCGGTGTTGTGGGCGATCCGGCTCCCCCGCGTGCTGTCCGGTGCGGCCGTCGGGGCCGGGTTGGCGGTGGCGGGGACCGCCCTGCAGGGCACATTCCGCAATCAGATGGCCGACCCGCACCTGGTGGGGATCGCGCCGGCGGCAGGGCTCGGGGCGGTGGCCGGGATCGCACTGACACCGACGGGCGGGACTCCCATCCTCATGATGCTCGGGGCCGCCATCGCCGGGGCAGCGGCGGCACTCTTCATGCGCCGCATCGCCAACCGCGTCATCGAATCCAACCAGTTCATTCTCGTCGGACTGGCCCTCGGGCTGGCGATGCTCGCCTGGCTCGGGACGATCGTGCTCGCCTGGGACAGTCCGCGGGTCCCAACATTCACCTTCTGGGTGTTTGGCGGGCTGGCCGGTTCGACGTGGAAGGCGCTCGCAGTCGGGGCACCGTTCGTGCTCGTCGGCACCGCACTGGTGGCGGTCTCGGCCCGGTCACTCGACCTGCTGGCGCTCGGTGAGGTCGAGGCACGCCATGTCGGCCTGAATGTCGATCGTGCCATCACGGTGATCTTGATTGGTGTAGGACTGTCCGTCGGCGGCGCCGTTGGGCTGGGTGGCGCCATCGGGTTCGTCGGTCTGGTTGTTCCGCTCGTACTACGGCGATGGATCGGCCCCGCCCACCGTTGGCTCATCCCCGCCTCCGCCGTCGGTGGCGGAGCGGTCGTGGTGGCGATCGACACCCTTGCCAGAACCGTTGCCTCGCCCGTCGAACTACCGGTTGGCTTACTCACAGCCATCCTGGGTGCTCCCGTCTTCATCTGGTTCCTCATGCGCGCCGGGAGGTCGTACGCATGACGCCTGCCGTCCGCGCAGAGGAGATCACCTTCCGGCGGGGCTCGGCCGTCCTGGTGGATGGGGTGACTCTGACCACCGAGCCGGGCGAAATCGTGGGCATCGTTGGACCAAACGGCGCCGGCAAGACAACGCTGCTGCGGATCCTCGCCGGGGATCTGGCACCGACGTCGGGCCGGGCGTGGCTCCAGGAGCTCGATCCGTGGCGGGCGACTCCCATCGAACTGGCGCGGGTCCGCGCCTACCTGAGCCCGCGCGGAGTGACCGAGAACCCCTTTGCCGTGCGGGACACGGTCGCCATGGGCCGCCACC
>SHLN01000139.1 GCA_004283105.1 Acidimicrobiia bacterium | reverse complement strand
ACTGAAGTAGGCACGGGGAAGAACGGCCATGGTGAGAGCGGGGACGGCCGCTACTACCCAGGCTCCCGACAGAGCCCAGGCGAACCCGAAACCCAGCAAGCCGACGAACATCGAGCCCGCCCAGAACTGGCGAGGGGTCAGATCAACTCCGGCCTGGCTCAGCCACAGCGCCTGGGCACCGGCACCCTGCCGGGGAGTGCGACTGCGCCTGAAGTTGGGGGCGTTGCCGGTGGCGAACCCCACGGCCAGATAGCTGAAGAAACCAGTCGCGAGCGCAGCGAGCAATCTCATATTGGCGGGAGGCGGCGACCCTCGAGGATGTCGCGCAGGTTCAGGTCGCCTGGAAGCGACCGTTCGAGCATGTGCGTTGTTGTCGCAGGGGGGACGGCCCCGGTCCATTGCAGAGGCTCGCCCAGGCTGTTCCTCACGAACAGTGGCTCGGTAGTGAAATCGTCCCCCATGGCCGGCACGACCGCCAGAATCTCCATCACCTGCCGGCGCAATCCACTGCTCCCCTCGGGTGGCACGGCATCACGGTCCAGGTGGACGACCACGTCGATAGTGGTTGAGAACACCTTGCGAACGACGGGCTCGGCCACGTTCTCTCCGGCCATCATGGCCGCGTTGACGAGAGCGTTGAGAGCGTCACGGGCAGAGTTGGCGTGCACCGTGCAGGCAAAACCGCAGCCGGCGTTGGCGGCCCGGGTCAGCTCGAACGCCTCTGCTCCCCGCACCTCACCGACGACGATGCGATCCGGACGCATTGCCAGGACGACCTTGACAAGGTCACGAAGCGCCACCTCTCCGGAACGATCGAGCGACGGGGGCCGTGACTCGTAGTACGAGCCGTGCACGATCGGCACGAAGAGCTCCCGCACCTCCTCCACGGCCCGGATGCAGTGGTTGGGCGGTGCCGCTGCCACCAGAGCGGCGAGGAGTGAGGTCTTTCCGGCCCCCGGTGGGCCAGACAGCAGGGTGCTGGCGTTGGTCTGCATGAGCGCCCAGAGGAATCCGGCTGCTCCGGGAGTGAGGGAGTTGAGATCAACGAGCCCGGCCAGCGTCTGACGGCGGAGGGCATAGCGACGAATGGTGGCCGACAGGGCATCGGCGATCGGCGGTATGACTGCCGTCAAACGGGCAGAGCCATCCAGGACCCTGGCTTGGACGATCGGGTTGGCGGTGTCGAGGTGACGATCGGTCTCGCTGAGCAGCCGGTTGATGATGTGGCGGTTCTCGGTCTCTGTGGTCGGCTCGGTCACTCCCTTCAGTCGGCCCGAACCGTCGATGAACGAGACGTGGGACCCCTCGATGAAGATCTCCTCGATGTCTCGGCGGGCGAACAAATCGGTGAACGGTCCGTAGTCGGCAATGGCACTGAGAACTCGCTCCACCATTTCGGAGGTGTCGGCCAGAGCCCGCCCGTGGCCGAGGTGGGCTCTGCGCTGGTAGTCCTCTACCGCCCCGGAGATGACCCGGCGGACTTCGGTCAGATCCCGGGCGGGATCGAGCCGCAAATCGTCGACCGTGCTGACAACCGCCTGGCGGATCTGCTCGTAGGCGGTGGTCGTCATCGGCCCATCCTGAGGCGACGGGTTCTCGGAGCCCGGGCGGGGGTGAGGTGATCGGTGACCGATTCAATTGCCCGCGAGAACCCGGACCATGGCGCCAGGGTGCCTTCCCACGCTGCTTTGGCCAGGTTCGGATCCGAGGGAGTGAATGTCAGGGAGGTCGGCCGGATGACATCTTCGATCTCTTGCTCGATCTCGCCTCTTGCGAACAGGCCGTCGTCAAACCGATTGACCACGACATGGAGGGGTTTGGCTGAAATGAGTCGCTGTGTGTCGGCCAGCCACTCGATGACCCGGCCGACCGCCATGGGGGTCGGACCGGCTACGAGGACCACTGCATCGGCCGCACCCAACACCAGTCGCGCCACCCCGAATCGGCCTTCGCCACGGGCGTCGCCCTGGGTCTGTTCGACGAGCGACGAGATGTTCACGAGCACGACGTCGTTGACAACGGAGAGTTCGGTTATCACATCGATTGCGTCGCCGGAACGGATTTCCCCCCAGTCCCGGACGTTTGGGAGCCCGGGCAGCACGGTGAATCCGCTGTACTGGCGATGGAGGGCGTGGCTCACCGAACCGGATCCGTGATGGAGATGATCCATGGCTGTGCGGATATTGGGATGCAACGGGAGATCGAGACGCTGCGCGATTGCCGGAGCAACATCGTCCGCGTCCACCAGGCATACCCTGGTTCCACGCCGTTTCAGGTCGGCGGCGAGCGCTATCGCGACCTCGGTTGCGCCAACCCCTCCACCAGCTCCTGCCACCGCCACGAATCGAGCGGTGGTCGGGGCGTCGGCCTCCGGTTCGCCTTCATGGAGGTCGGCGATGAGCTCGGCGAACTCCTCGTCAACATTCCGCTGGGCGGCGAGGTTCACGATGGTTGCTACGAACGCCTCGGGCTCGGCATCGGCCCGCATGACGGCATTCACGCCGAGCTTGCGGAGCCGTTGCTCGCCGGCCGGTTCCTCGAAGATCCCGAGCACCTTGCGGTCCTTCTGCTGGACCTGCTGGACGAGCCGGGCACTCAAGAACGAGGTGATGTCATCTATGACCAGTACGTCGTAGCTCTCGTCTACGGCTTGCTCGGGATGCATGACGCGCACTCGCACCCGTGCCCCGCCGTGGTCGGCCACAAACCTATGGAGCCCAAGGGCCCACTCTCGCCCGCTGGCCGCTATCGCAATGGACGCCTCGGTCATGGGGCTACGGAGGGGTCAACGGTAACGGGGCCGCTCACCGGTGGAGGAGCGCCGGTCGAGCGCACGACCGAGATGGAGCCGGCCGACCGGGCGGACTCGATTTCGAGAGCCGTCCGATCGTCAACACTGAGGACGAGGATCTGGTCGCCGCCGTCGCTTACGTCCTTGATGCGCACCACCTCGAGGCTGGACGCCACGTAGAACGCCTGGTTGTCGATGACGGCGATGATGTCGACGATGTCGGTCTCCTGGATGGATCCCCCGGCAGCTTCGGCGGCATCCACCTCGATCGAGTACTCGCGCAACGCCAGCGAATTGCCTGCCGGTCTGAGGTCGGAACGACGGAAGGGCTCGCCGGCCTCGATGTCGCGGGCCAGCACCGAGCCGTACAGAGCGGCCGCTGCCTCCTCTGTGAGGAGCCCGTCGGCCAACTCCGCGGCATCCCCGACTTCGACGGTTCCCACGTTGCTCCCGGTCAGGACGGTCCCGGCGTCGAGCGATTGGCCGGCGACAGCGACGTTGATCGTTTCGGTTCCGGACCGGAGGAACGCCAGGTTCAGCACGATGGCGACGAGACCGGCCAGGATCATGACCACATGGCCGATCGAGAGTCGGCTGACGAGCGACCGTCGTGCGACCCCGACGGCCGTAGGCGTATCTTCCGGCGCGATTGCCGGTTCGGTCAATGCCACTCCGCCTCCGTCCAGCCGTTCCCCGGAGCGGCGCTCACCCCCCGGGAATCTTCGTGTTTGGCCTGGCGATCATTGTAAGTGGAAAGCGCGTTCGGTGAAACTGGTATCTACTCCGCGTAGGACAAACAATCATACCTTGCTAATAACTGTTTTGTCATGTAGTGTCTTGCAATACGAGGTACCACCAATGCCAGATGAGTTCCCACCCATTCTCGACACCGCCATGGCGGCCGAGCTGCTCAGCATGAACGTTGACGTTGTACGCCGCATGGCACGCGACGGCGAGCTACCCGCCTACCGACTCCCCGGCGCCCGGGCGTTTCGGTTCTTCCGTGATGAGCTCATGGAGCATGTGCGGAGCTTCCCGGTCCATGAGACCGTCGAGTCGGACGAGTCGGCCACGAACTCGTAGCTTCTCCGCATCTGTCACGATCCGGTATCATGTCAGATATGGGAATACGGTCACGAATCAACGAACAGGGACGGGTCGTCATCCCCGCCGAGTACCGTCGGGCGCTCGGGTTGGAACCCCAGGACTCTCTTGTGCTCACCCTGGAAAGCGACGGGGTATTGATTCGAAAATCTTCGGTCGTCCTCTCGGAGGTACAGGAGCTGGTCACTCCCTACGCGAAAGGCCGCAAGCTGGTCGACGAGTTGCTCGAGGAGCGGGCCGAAGAAACCAAGCGGAAGTGACGGCGGTCCTCGACGCCTCGACTGTCCTTGCGCTCATCAACAACGAACCCGGCTGGGAGGTTGCGTCCAGCTATCTCGACGACGCGGTCGTGAGTGCCGTGAACCTCGCCGAGGTTGTCGGCAAGCTTCGAGGCATCGGCCTTCCTCCATCGGCTACCGGATCGATAGCCGACCTGTTGGCGCTGGTCGTAGTCCCGTTTGACGAAGCGCAGGCAGTGATTGCCGGCGACCTCGTCGCCGAGACGAAGTCGGCGGGGCTTTCTCTCGGCGATCGCTGTTGCCTCGCTCTGGCGAAGAGCCGCGACCTCGTGGCAGTGACGGCCGATCGGGCCTGGCTGGAACTCGAGGTCGACATAGAGATCGTGGCAATTCGACCCTGAACCGGCCGGTGCGACCACCGCGCGCTCGGCTAGACCGCCCTGATCCAGGCGATATCGAGCAGCAGCAGGATCCACTCGGCGTCGTCGGCATCTCGCACGATGACGTGGTCCTTGCCGACGGCCACGATGGCACCCCGCACGTCGAAGCCGTGCGTCGGAACCCAGGCCTCGATGTCGCTATTGGATAGCTCGAATTCGAGGAGCCGGGCTCGCAGCGTGTCCGATCCCTTGCGAGTAGCCATGCCACCTTCGGTGCTCCGCTCATCCACCCGCAGCACTACCCCCGCCGGGAGGTGGATGTCGATGCGTCCGACGGCTGCTTGCAGCGATGCGATCTCGCCCCGGGCATAGATCAGACGGCCTCGCAGGGAGCGATCGCCGGCCATGACGGTCACGATGTCTCCCCGGCTCACCAGCTCGATGGCGATATCGGCAAGGCGCCGGCGGCGAAGCTCGACCGTGGCGGCGTCCTGCTCGATGAGTTCCGCTTCCTGGCGCATCTCGTTTCCGACGCGCTCCCGCAGCTCTCGCCCGAGGTCGTGGAGAGGTTCCTCAGGTGTCTCTGCTCCGTCCATGCCATCACCATATCGCCGGGCGCAGTTCACGCCCAGGGTGGACGGCTAGGCCAGCAGGCTGCGCAACATCCAGGCGGTCTTCTCGTGCACGTCGATGCGGCGGGTGGCCAGGTCGGCGGAAGCGGCGTCGTTGCCGGCTTCGGCGGCGGCGAGGCTGGTGCGGGCGGTGGCGATGACCGTCTCATGCGCCTCGACCAAATTGCCAACCATCCCCATCGCGTCGGGCAACTCCTCTTCCTCGGTCACGGAGGAAAGTCGGGCGAACTGCGAATACGTCGCGGGCGCCGGGTGTCCGAGCGCTCTGATCCGTTCGGCGATTTCGTCCACGGCGAGAGCGAGCTCGGTGTAGTGCTCCTCGAACATGAGGTGGAGCGCCTGGAACATCGGCCCGGTCACATTCCAGTGGTAGTTGTGGCTCTTCAGGTAGAGGGTGTAGCTGTCGGCCAGCAGGTGGGAGAGCTCGGCCGCTACGTTTTTCCGGTGTGACTCAGTTAGCCCGGTTCCAATGTCCATGAGGACCCCTTCTGTTGTCATGCGGTGATTACCCGCAACGATACTGAGCGACTCCGGCATCCGGCACCGGCACGGCCGCCGCGGGCTAGGAGAAAGCCTCCGCCAGGTCTGGGCCGATTGTGGGATCGGAGGCGATGATCACCAGGACGGCATCTTCGTCCCGCTCCACGAGTGTGTATGCCTCTGCGGGCACCATCGCATCGATGTAATCGCTGAACGCGTCGGCGAGTTGCTCGGCGTCGGCTTTCGAGTCGCCCAGGTAGGAGAGGACATACACGGCGTCCTCATCGCGGGCGTTGTACACCCGGTTCCAATCGCCGCCCCACCCTTGCGCCGCCTCGATGGCGTCATTGGTGGGAACGCCATCGGTGAGGAGGAGCTCGAGGTCCTTTTGACCCGCCGGCGCATCGAACCACACCTCGTACCCGGGGATTTCGTAGTCGGGCAGCGTGACCTCGCGGGGCTGCTCGTCGGCTCGATAGCTGTCGGCGTCGAGGATCTGCTCGGATGACTCGGGCAGGTCGACGAAATGACTGTCGATCTCATCGAGGCCAACCCGCTGGTGGAAGGTGAACCCGTCGAGGTAGGCGGATTGGAAGCTGTTGACGATGTAGCCGGGCAGCGAGTCCAGGGCGGATAGGTCGATGCTCGATATGTCGCCCAGGTAGGAAGCCTGGTCGGCGAGGCTCATCGCCTGAACGAACGTGACCTCCCGCAGAAGCGCGTCGCCTTCGATCACGGCAGTGGCGACATAGGCCTCGTCACCCTCCAGATCCTCATTGTCGAGCAAGTCGAAGTGCTGGTCCTGCAGGGCGTGGACGAGCTCGTGCACGACCACCGATTCGGCGTACGGTCCGAACTCACCGCCGACGAGCCGAACTACCAGTTCCTCGGTTTCGGGATCGTAGAAACCACCCGTCCCGGCGCTGAGCAGCGTCTCGACCAACCGGCGGTAATCCTCGTCCTCCTCGATGATCCCGAGCACCCGCAAGAGGGCATTGATCGCCTGAACGTCTTCCTCGGCCAGTTCTTCCTCAACGATCTGGGCGAAGCGGGCCTGGTACTCCTCGTCGGTCAGCAACACGACGTCGACCGGCTCCAGGAATTCGAGGCCGCGCAGTTGCTGCGCTTCGATGATGAGCTCGTCTATGCGGTCCTCAATCTCCGAATCGACTGAGCCACCTGACCCCGTCGTCCCCGGGGTGGTTGTCGCGGGCCGGCTGCCGACGGTTGTCGAAGTCGTGGTGGTGTCGGCCGAGCGAGCCGCGCTGCAGGCCGAGGCAATGAGGGCGAGCGCCGCCATAACGGCAACAAGTCGGATACGGGCCATGGTGTGGTTTCGGTGGCTCTGTTTGGGGACTTGAGGATCGTAGTGGTGGGATCTCCCTAACTGAGGCCTAAAGGAGGGCGGAATGGG
>SHLN01000138.1 GCA_004283105.1 Acidimicrobiia bacterium | reverse complement strand
ACCCGGCCTTCGAGCCCATGGTGTTCACCGAGGGCGTCGAACTCATCGGCAAGGTCGTCGCCGTGTTCAGAGGCATTCGCTGAAGCGCGAGTTAGCGCCTCAGAGCGGCCGGCACCGAGACCGTCACCTACGAGACTGAGTAGCTGGTTGCTGGTTGCTGGTTGCTGGTTGCCGGCGACGGGACGCCGTGGTAGAGACCTTGCCGAAGCACGAACACTGCCGGCAACGCCGCCACGGGAATCGTGAAAGGGCACCGTCTGCTCACGGAAAGGTGATCGAAGCCCGCGGCCACCTTCCGGCGGGAGCAGGTGCCCAAACGGAGCCTCGGGGGATGGCGTCGCTTGGGCGCCCCCCTGCTTCGCTGCACGGCTCTCGCCGGAGCTCTGCGTCGCAGCGCCGTTGTTGAGAACGACCCTCCCCGTACCCCTCCCGTTCCGCTTCGCTACACGGGAGGGGAAGAGAGAGGTCCCATCTTCGGCGGGAGGGGAGAAGAGCGGGAGGGGAAAGAGAACACGGAAGGCGAGATTCCCGCGATCGGGCGGTCGGCTCCGTGGGATGGGCAAGAACTCCTCCGGCGGGAGAGGAAAGATAGGCCCGAAGGAAGCATTTCGCGCCGGAGCGAACCGGCGAAGTCGCTAGGAGAGTTTCCCCTCGAACACCGAGGTGGCCGGGCCTTCCATCCACACGGTGTCACCGTCGATCTCGATATCGAGATCGCCTCCGAGCAATCCGACGGTGAGGGTGCCGTCGGCCAGACCCTCCCGGTGGGCTACCACGGCTGCTGCGCCGGCCCCGGTGCCGCACGCCAATGTCTCGCCGACGCCCCGCTCCCACGTGCGGACTTCGATGCGATTGCGATCAGTTACTTCGACGAACTCCACGTTGGTCCGATCGGGGAACGACTCGGCCACCTCGATGACCGGCCCCAGGGACTTGACCGGCGCCTCGTTCGTGTTCGCCACGAAGAGGACGGCATGGGGATTGCCCATGCTCATCGGATGCACGTCGGTGCCGACAACCGACAGGGTCGACTCGTCGGGGGCCACCGCATGCCCGAGCATCGCCCGTACCCGTCCAGACTTCCGCACTTTGACGGGGTAGTCGCCAAGATCGGTTTGAACGACGAACGAGCGGCCGTCCGTCCACCCCCGGTCGTAGGCAAACCGGGCGACGCAGCGCAGCCCGTTGCCGCACATCTCGGCCCGACCGCCGTCGGCGTTCCAGTACGCCATGCGAACCCGGCCGTCGTCGATCCTGGTCGCCACGAGCACTCCATCGGCCCCAATTCCCCGGCGGCGGTCACACCAGCCGACCACCTGCTCCGGTGTCGGTTCGAGCGGCCCCTCCAGGACAACGAAGTCGTTGCCGAGGCCCTCCATCTTCACGAACTTCATGCCAGTAGCTCCTCGCGGGCCCGAGCCAACCGGACCACGGGATCATCATCCCATCGCAGCCAGCGAATCCGGGGATCACGACGGAAATACGTGCGTTGATTCCCGCCCACGGCAACCGTTGCTGCGATGGCATCGGCCCGTCCCGCTGCAAGTGATCGCTCCCCCGCCACCACGGGCAACAGCTCCTTGTAGCCGACGGCCTGGGCGGCGGTCCTGCCCAGTCGACCGGCCAGGCCGGTGACTTCCTCCAGCAGGCCCGCTTCGAGCATGGCATCGAAACGGGCAACAATTCTCTCCTCCAGCCGATCGCCCGGGTCGAACCCGATCGCCCGGAAGGCATGGAGCGGCCGATAGTCCCGCACGGCTTGTGCGGCGGGGGTACCGGCCCGCTCGGTGGGCGTCAGTCCAGTCACGGCGTGGATCTCGAGCGCCCTGATCACTCGACGCGGATTGGCCAGGTCCAGCTGGCTTCCGGCCTCCGGATCGATCTGTACGAGGCGAGCCCGCAATTCCTCTAGGCCCAATGCCTCGAGCTCGGTCCGAACGGCCGGGTCCCGGCCGGGAAACTCGAGCGGGTCGACGATGGCGCGGAATGCCAGTCCGGTGCCACCGGCGATGACTACCGGACCGGTGGCCGCCGCCAGGGCAGTCCGCCCGAGTCGCTGGGTGTCGGCAACCGTGAAGGAATCCTCCGGGTCCGCCACGTCGATGAGGTGGTGGACGACCCGGGACTGTTCGGCCGGCGTCGGCTTGGCGGTGCCGATGTCCATGCCGCGGTACACCTGCATGGAGTCGACCGACACGAGAGAAGCACCCAGTTCCTCGGAGAGGCCGAGGGCAACCGCGCTCTTGCCGGAAGCCGTCGGACCAACGATGGCCAGCAGACTCAGGCGAGCGCTCCGATCAGGAAGTGAGGGGCGGCGCGCTCGATGCGGACGTCCACCATTGCCCCCGCTTCGGTCGAGCCTGGGAAGTGCACGAGCTTGTTGGTGCGGGTTCGCCCCGATCGCATGCCTGCGTCGGTCTTGGACGGACCCTCGACGAGCACTTCAACGGTCGCCCCCACGAGCGTCTCGTTGATCTCCAGGCCGATGCCGGTTTGCAGTGTGACGAGCCGCTGATATCGGTCCTGGATCACCGTCGGATCGACAAACTGATCTTCCATCTCCGCCGCCGCGGTCCCGGGCCGGGGTGAATAGATGAACGTGAAGGCCGAGTCGAACCGGGCGGCGGCGACGACGTCGAGCGTGGCCTGGAAGTCGGCCTCCGTCTCTCCCGGGAAGCCGACGATCACGTCGGTCGAGATGGCCAAGCCCGGGATGTGGCGGCGAGCCAGCTCCAGTTTGGCAAGGAACCGGTCGGCGTTGTACCCGCGGTGCATGGCCGCCAGAATCCGATCACTGCCCGACTGCAGCGGCATGTGGAGCTGCTCGCAGACCGCCGGCGTCTCGGCCATGGCGAGGGCCACGTCTTCGCGGAAGTCTTTCGGGTGCGGGCTCGTATAGCGGATGCGCTCGATTCCCTCGACGGCGCCGACGCTCCTCAGCAAGTCGGCAAATAGCGTGCTGCGACCGCCCAGATCCAGGTCGCGGCCGTAGGAGTTGACGTTCTGGCCGAGCAGCGTGATCTCAACGACCCCATCGGCGGCAAGGTCGGTCACCTCTCGCACGAGGTCACCGGGACGGCGGCTGATCTCCGACCCGCGCACCGACGGAACGATGCAAAACGTGCACGAGTTGTTGCAGCCGATCATGATCGTGACCCACGCACTGTGCGGATCGTCCCGACGAGCCGGAACGACCGTCACGTCCTCGCTCTCCTCGAGGATCTCGGTAACCGGCCCCCACTCTTCGGCGTAGTCGAGCAGCGACACCACCCGGTGGAGGTTGTGGGTGCCAAAGACGACATCCACCCACGGTGCCTTGCTCTGAACCAGGTCCCGATCCTTTTGAGCGAGGCACCCGCCGACGGCAATCATCATGCCGGGACGCTTGTCTTTGATGCGCTTCAGCATCCCCAGTGACCCGTACAGCTTGTCGTCGGCGTTCTCCCGAATGCAGCACGTGTTGAACACCACGAGATCGGCCGCATCGGAATCGGCGGCCGCCACCATCCCATCGGCCTCGAGGAGCCCGGCGATGCCTTCGCTGTCGTGTACGTTCATCTGGCAGCCGAACGTGCGGAGGTGGTACGTCCGGCCGGTACGCGTCGGCGTACGGCGCTCACGTACTCGCGGCATTCCGATCATGGTCATGGAGCGAACTTAGCCCGATCGGAGGCCAAGGAACGACAGTTGCACCGTGTTCGCGCCATCACAGACCGGGATCGGCGACGATACGGAGGACCGTGTTCCAACTGCGGGTGGTAACCGGCTGTCCGATCGTCTTCTCAACGAGCCCTCCCCCACCACTGGTCCTTCCGTCTACAAGACGTCCGACGGCGAAGACCTCTCGCTCCGTCGCCCGAAATAGCGCCACATCGGCCCGCCGTGACCAGACCGGGAGCTCAATGTCGCCGAGGGGATCCCGGGTAAACGAAACGGTCCGGTCAACCGGGTTGGGAACCGGCGACGTCGCGAACGGATCAGACGCCACCAGATCCCGGAGATAGTCGACGGAGCGCACAAACACCGGCTCATGCCGACCGATGACCTCGGCAATCCGGTCCTCGACGGTGCCCGTCATATCCGACACGTCCTTGTCCTGGGCCGAGAAGCTGATGTTGCCGGTCGAGATGTAGGAGCGGGGCTCGGCCGCCCCGGCAGCCCGGAAGATCTCAACGAGGACCGGCCGGTGCAGGCCTTCGCGACCGATCATCACGTTGCGGACGAATCCGACATACCGGGTCTTGACCCCGCTAGCGGGCAAAGGCGCTCGAGCGGAGCTCGCGGATCACCGTGACCTGGATCTGGCCCGGGTACTGAAGGCCCGACTCGATGCGCTTGGCGATCCGGCGGGCGAGGTCTCCTGCTTCGAGGTCGGAAACTTTCCCCGGATCTACGACCACCCTGACATCGCGGCCGGCCTGCATGGCGAAGACCCGATCGACGCCCTCGAAGTCGGCGGCCATCTCCTCGATCCGTTCCAACCGGCGAACGTAGGACTCGAGCGTCTCGCGCCGAGCACCGGGACGCGACGCAGAGACCGCGTCGGCAGCCTGAGTCAGGACGGCGAGCAGCGTGCGCGGCTCGACCTCGTTGTGGTGAGCTTCGATGGCATGGACCACTGCCGGATCCTCGTCGAAGCGTCGAGCAATCTCGGCGCCGACCAGGGCATGCGATCCGCCCACCTCGTGGCTGACCGCCTTCCCTATGTCATGGAGCAGCGCGGCCCGCTTCGCTTCGGTCGGATCGATCCCGAGCTCCGAGGCAAGCATGCCCGCTATGTGGGCCGCCTCAACACAGTGCCCGAGAACGTTCTGTCCGTACGAGGTCCGGTACTTGAGCCGTCCCATGAGGGTTACGAGCTCGACGTGCATGCGGGACACGCCGACATCGAGGAGGGCCCACTCACCGGCGTCGCGCACACTCTCCTCTACCTCGGACTGGGCTTTCGTGTACGCCTCCTCGATCGAGGCGGGATGAATCCGGCCATCCACGACGAGGTTCTGAAGTGCCACCCGGGCGATTTCGCGCCGCACGGGATCGAAGGTCGAGATCGTGACTGCCTCGGGGGTGTCGTCCACGACCAGATCGACGCCGGCAACGGCTTCGAACGCCTTGATGTTGCGTCCATCTCGGCCGATGATGCGGCCCTTCATATCGTCCGACGGGAGCGGCACGACCGATACCGTCGAATCCGACGTGACATCAGCTGCGAGGCGTTGAATCGCCGAGGTGAGAATCCTCCGGCCCCGTCGATCCGCCTCCTCGCGAGCCTTCAATTCGAGCTCGCGCACTACCACCATGGCCTCGCGGCGGGCTTCGTCCTCAACCCGCTCGAGCAGGGCCGCTTTGGCGGCCTGGCTATCGAATTGTGCGACCTGTTCGAGCTCCATGCGAGCCTGCTCGGTGAGACGTTCAGCCTCGGCCCGGGCACTGGTGGCTTCTTCCTCCCGCGCCTGGACGTTCTGTTCGCGCTGGGCGAGGTTGGCAGTCCGTTGTTCGAGCGTGGCTTCACGCTGAGCAAGTCGATCCTCGGTGGCCTGAAACTCGATCCGGCGAACCTCGAGGGCCGTCTCCTCGGCCTCGCGATAGGTGATCGCCTGCCGCTTTGCTTCCGACTCCGCCCGTTCGAGCGCCCGTTCGGCGTCCCGGAGCATGCCTTCGGAGGTCTCACCGCGACCACGCAACCAGGCGATGCCAATGCCGAGACTGACGCCCGCCACCAGGCCAATGATGGCAACGACCCAATCCATACCGTCCCCGTTTCAGAGGGCCATAACAAGGCATGCCGAGCTTTCGCTCGGCACACAGCCACACGACCAAGCGGACGGGAGGGAACGCCTACATTCCCGCCGACGTCCGGGGCGTGTTGCTAACCATGTTCTTCAGGCTCTCAGGTTTCAAGAGTTTGTGTGCTGGTAGAGAGTGTACCGGATACCGACCGCTCAGTGAGAGGGTCGGTCTCCGGCTACCCGCCCTTGCCTTCGCCCTTCACGGAGCCCTTGGCGCTCTTTGAGCCCTTGATCTCGGCCTGTTCGGCTCCAGCACCGTCTGCGTCGATCGCCTCGTCCCCGGTCGCCTCGGCTCCGCCAACCGGCTCGGCCAGACCGACTGCCTCCAGCACCCTGGCCTGCAGCTGGATCGCCACATCCGGGTTCTCCTGCAAGAACAGCTTGGCCTTCTCACGACCCTGTCCGAGCTGGTCACCCTCGTAGGTGTACCAGGCACCGCTCTTGCGGACGATATCGTGCTCGACGGCGACGTCGATGAGGCTGCCCTCCCGGGAAATGCCCCGACCGAACATGATGTCGAACTCGGCGATCTTGAAGGGAGGCGCCACCTTGTTCTTGACGATCTTGGCCTTTACCCGGTTGCCGGTGAAGTCGGACCCGTCCTTGATCGATTCGATCCGCCGGATGTCGATCCGGGTGGAGGCATAGAACTTGAGCGCCCGCCCACCGGGGGTCGTCTCAGGTGACCCGAACATCACGCCGATCTTCTCGCGCAGCTGGTTGATGAAGATGGCTGTCGTGTCTGAACGATTGATGGTGCCGGCCAGCTTGCGAAGGGCCTGGGACATGAGCCGGGCCTGGAGGCCGACGTGGCTCTGGCCCATCTCGCCTTCGATCTCGGCCCGGGGAACGAGGGCGGCGACAGAGTCGACAACCACAACGTCGAGGGCACCGGAGCGGATGAGCATGTCGGCGATCTCGAGCGCCTGCTCACCGGTGTCGGGCTGAGAGATGAACAGCTCGTCGACATCTACTCCGAGCGCCTTGGCGTAGACGGGATCGAGGGCATGCTCGGCATCGATGAAGGCGGCGATGCCACCGTTGCGCTGGGCTTCGGCGACGACGTGGAGGGCGAGGGTCGTCTTGCCGCTGCTCTCCGGTCCGAAGATCTCGACGATCCGGCCGCGCGGGACCCCGCCGATTCCGAGGGCGATGTCGAGGGAAAGGGCGCCTGTCGGTATCGAATCGACGTTCCGGATGGCACCTTCGCCCATCTTCATGATGGCGCCCGTGCCGAACTGCTTCTCGATCTGCGACACGGCCATGTCGAGGGCTTTGTCTTGCTCCACTTGGT
>SHLN01000137.1 GCA_004283105.1 Acidimicrobiia bacterium | reverse complement strand
ATGAAGGGCCACCCCGTCGCCATATTCACGCTGGAAATGAGCCGGGACGAAGTCGTGCAGCGCTTGCTGTGCTCGCTCGGCCGGGTCGACTCGCAGAAGCTACGGACCGGTCAGCTGGGAGAGCAACAGTGGCAGCGGCTGGCGACCGCCGCCGGCACCCTCTTCGAGGCGCCCATCTACGTCGACGACTCGGCGTCGTTGACGGTGACCGAGATCCGGGCCAAGTGCCGACGGCTCAAGCGCCAGCGCGGCCTCGAGCTCGTCGTCGTCGACTACATCCAGCTCATGACCGGTGGCAACCGCCGCACCGAGAACCGCCAGCAAGAGATTGCCGAGATCAGCCGGAGCCTCAAGAACCTTGCCCGCGAGCTCCACGTTCCCATCATTGCGGTCTCCCAGCTCAACCGGTCGCTCGAACAGCGGCAGGACAAGCGGCCGATGCTTGGTGACCTTCGTGAGTCGGGAGCCATCGAGCAGGACTCCGATGTCGTGATGTTCATCTACCGGGATGAGTACTACCACCCGGAGAACCTCGAGAACAAGGGCGTTGCCGAAGTGAACGTCGCCAAGCATCGCGCCGGCGCCACCGGCCGGGTCGATATGACCTTCCTCGGCGAGTTCACCCTCTTCAGCGACCTCGGCCGCGACGTCGCCATCTAGTCGACTTCGCCACTCACGTCGCGAAGGAATTGCTCCTCTGCTTCGACGTGTTCTTCCAACTGGTCGTGGTTGGGAGCCTCCTCGGCCCGCTCTCTCCAGAAGAGGTCGAGGGCGGCGTCGATGTGGTCGCGATCCACGGCGTCGGGGAGTGAGCGGCGGTGCTCGAGGTAGGCGACGATGGCCCTTGCCTCTTCGCGTGTGAACACCGAAAGCCGGAAACGGGCGTAATCCTCGAAGGTCATCGCGCCATAGCGGCGGGAGTTGACGAACGCCGCTCTTCCGGCTTGCTTTTCGACGACCTGGTCCCCAATCGGGACCCTCACAACAGCGTTGTGGAACCCCCCGGCGAGGTGAAAAACGACGTCGGCCGTGTTGAGTTCGTCGTTGACATCGGCGATCAGATAGGCGGGAAGGAAGAATCGAAACCCGCCTTCCGAGAGAAAGCTGAGAGCGTCGCTGTGCTCGTCAAGCACAGCGGGATCGACTTCGGACCAGTCGGTGGTGCCTCTGAATGGCTGGACCGCTTTGAATGCATCGTCGCCCTCCCGGCTTCCCTGCAAGAAGCCATCGCCAGGGTGGCCGGTCCGTGAGAATCCGTCCCGAATCAGTTGGATCAGCAACTCTTTCTTCACCGGCCTCCTAATCCCGCAGGTTCTCCTCGGTCCACTCCCCGAAGTAGAACTGGTCGAGCCAGGCGAACTCGATGAGTGCCGCGTAGAGGAAGTAGCAGTGCTGGGCGGCCGCCACGGCCGCATCCTCGTCGATGTTGTCTTCGAACTCGAGGTCACCCCCTGAGAACTCGCCGTCCTGTTCCACCCATCGGAATGGCTCAACCGAGGCGATGCCGGGGACCCCGGCCGCACATGCATCCGACGCCTCCGTTGCCTGGTCTACCTCCCGATCGGTGAGCACTCCGTCGGCGAGAGCAGCCTGTTGTCCGGCCGGAACCCCGTCCTGGTAGTACGTCTCGAGCATGAATCCATAGGAAGGCTTATAGGGAGTTCCGGCGCAGCCAGACATCACGAGTCCGACTGCCACGGCAAGAATCGCCCCTCGTTTCCACAGGTGTGTCATTACGGCGGAACGCTACCTCAGTTGCGGCGAGTAGCCCGTAGTGGGAGGAGTCACGGAGCGTGGTGGCGAGACAAATTCTTCTGGATTTCGCGCTCTCACTCCAGATAGGCTGTGCTCCCGCCGACAGTTATTGGTGATGACCCGCACACTCTTCCCCCAAAGCACGATTGCCCTCATCTGGGATTTCGATCGAACGCTCATCCCCGGCTATATGCAGGCACCCCTGTTCAATCGCTTCGACATCGACCCGCTCGAGTTCTGGCAAGAGGTCGATGCTCTCCCCGAGTTCTACCGCCAGCGCGGAGCCGACCTCATCGGCCCGGACATCCTCTATCTTCACCACATCCTCACGTATGTGAGGGCCGGCCGGTTTGCCGGTCTCAACAATGCCATGCTGCGAGAACTGGGTGCCCACATTCAGTTCTATGCGGGTTTGCCCGACTTCTTCGACCAGCTCCGCAAGCGCCTCGAGGCCTCGCCCGATTACGGCGAACACGGCATCGAGCTGGAGCACTACATCGTGTCGAGCGGCCTCCGCCAGATGATTCTCGGGAGCGCGATCGCCCCGTACGTTGAACAGGTGTGGGCGTGCGAGTTTGCCGAAGACGATGCCCAGCCCGGCTACCTGGAGGACCGCACCCAGAAGCCGCTCTTCGACGACGAACGCCTCCTCTCCCACGTCATCTACAGCGTCGACAACACCACCAAGACCCGGGCCGTGTTCGAGATCAACAAGGGGACGAACAAGAACCCGAACGTCGATGTGAACGCCAAGGTGGCCCATGAGGACCGGCGGGTGCCGTTCCAGAACATGATCTACATCGCCGACGGCCCGAGCGACGTTCCCGTCTTCTCGGTAGTCAAAGCGAACGGGGGCAAGACCCTGGCCGTCTACAAGCCGGAGTCTGAGGCCGAGTTCGAGCAAGTCAATCGGTTGCAGGCCCAGGGCCGGGTCGATTCGTTCGGTGAGGCCAACTACGAGCAGGGCTCACAGACCTTCATGTGGATCACCCACGCCGTCGACAGCATTGCCCGCCGCATTGTCGATGACCGCCAGGCCGCTCTCCACTCCCGCCTCGGAAAGCCCCCCGGCCACATAGACGAGTAATCCCGTAGCGGAAAGACGGCCCACCTGCCGGGCTCGTTCCTGCGAGAATGCAGCCCGGGTATGAGCAGTCGCATCGATCCAAACGGACGCACGGGCACACTGGGCACCTTCGCCGGGGTGTTCGTCCCGTCGATCCTCACGATCCTCGGGATCATCCTCTTCCTGCGGCTCGGCTACGTCGTGGGCAATGGGGGGCTATGGCAAACCCTGATGATCATCGGGATCGCTACCGCCGTCTCGGTGCTCACGAGCATCTCGTTGGCCGCCATCGCCACCAACATCGACGTCAAGGGTGGCGGCGATTACTACATGATCTCCCGGACCCTCGGCGTCGAATTCGGCGGTGCGATCGGACTGGTGCTCTTCCTCGCCCAGGCGGTGTCCATTGCGTTCTACGCCATCGGCTTTGGGGAGGCGGTCGCCAACATCACCGGCCTCGGGACCGACGTTGGCGCCCGCCTCATCGCCACGGCGGCCATCCTCGTGCTCTTCGGACTGGCGTGGGCCGGAGCCGACATCGCCTCCAAGTTCCAATTCGTCGTCATGGTTGTGCTCGTGCTGGCCCTCGGTTCGTTCTACCTCGGCGCGATACCCGGCTTCGAGGGAAGCCAGGCGAGTGACAATCTCTCTTCCTTCACAGGAGGAGCCGGCTTCTGGGTCATCTTCGCCATCTTCTTCCCCGCTGTCACCGGCTTCACCCAGGGGGTCAGCCTCTCGGGCGATCTCAAGGACCCTGGCAAGAGCCTGCCGCTCGGCACCTTTCTGGCGGTGGCGGTGTCGACCGTCGTCTACATCACGATCGCGATACTGCTCGCCGGAAATTCTCCGGCGCGTACGCTCATCGACGACAGCTCGGCGATGGGCTCGGTGGCGGCCTGGAGTCCCCTCATCGATGCCGGCGTTATCGCTGCCACCTTGTCTTCGGCGATGGCTTCGTTCCTCGGTGCTCCTCGCATCCTCCAGTCGCTGGCGACGGACCGGGTGTTCCCGCGACTCGGCTACTTCGCCAAGGGCCATGGTCCGTCCTCCAATCCGCGCCGGGGCGTTCTCCTGGCGCTTCTCATTGCCGCCATCACCATCGCGCTTGGTGATCTCAACCTGATTGCCCCCATCGTCTCGATGTTCTTCCTCATCTCCTACGGGCTGCTCAACTACGCCACGTTCTACGAGGCGCGAGCGGCTAGCCCGTCCTTCCGTCCCCGGTTCCGGTTCTTCGACAAGCGGCTCAGTCTGCTGGGAGCGCTGTTGTGCCTCGCCACGATGATGGCGATCAACCCCGTGGCGGGCGGGGCGGCCGCCGTCGTCATGTTCTTGATCTACCGCTACCTGAGTACCCGGGATCATCAGACCCGATGGGCCGATTCCGCCCGGGCCCACTATTTCCAGCGGGTGCGCGAAGCCATCGGCGCCCTCCGGGAGGAGCCGGATCATCCTCGTAGCTGGCGGCCTCAGATCCTGGCGTTCTCAGCCGACCAGGTCCGCCGGCGCCGGCTCCTCAGATTCGCCACCTGGTTCGAAGGGGGGAGCGGGCTGACCGGCACCGTTCAGATCATCGTTGGCTCGGGGGCTCAGAAGCGTCGGGAGGTTGAGGAGGCTCAGGCCCAACTCACCGCCCAGATCAGATCGGTTGGAGTCGCGGTGCACGGGCGGACCATTCTCGCTCCCGATGCCCGCGAAGCAATGCCGGTCATCGTGCAGTCGTTTGGATTCGGCCCCGTACGGACCAACACAGTTCTGTTTGGCTGGCCCGAACAACCTTCGCCCGATCGGGTGGCCGGGTTTGTGCAGGGCGTCCGGGACGTGGCACGCCTGGGCGTCAACACCGTCATCCTGTCTAGTGGCGACGAGGCGTGGGCAGCCCTCGAGGGCGTGGCGCCGTCCGATCGTCGCATCGATGTGTGGATCGAGCCCGAGGGCGACTCCTCGCGACTCGCACTGCTGGCTGCCTATCTGTTCACCCGGACCTCCGATTGGCGGCGAGCCACCATTCGCGCCATCGGGGAACCGCCGGCGGACGATGAGGAAGCCGCCGTGCGATCCCTTCAGGACCGGGTCGACAGCGCCCGGATTCCCGCCACCGTGAAAGTGGTACCGGTCGTCGACACCGCTTCGATCCTCCGTGAATCCGAGGGGGCGGCGATGGTCTTCCTCCCGATGCGTTTGCGACTAGATGGATACATGGGTCCCTACGAGTCCGAGCTCGATCGGTTGGTGGGCGGCCTTCCGATGACCGCCTCGGTTCTCGCCGCCCAGTCGTTCGACTTGAACGCTGCCCCCGAGTCGGGAGCGCCAGCGGTGTTGGCGGCGGCTGAGGAGCAGGTGGCCCGGGCCGACCAACGCCTGGCTGCGCTGCAACGGGACCTGACCGACGCAGAGAAGCGCGTCGCGGAACACACCAGGTGGGCCGAGGCCACCCTCACCGAGGAGGCGATGTCAGCGCGTGACCAGGCGGCGGCGCGGGTTGCCGAGCTGCGGCGCCGGGTGCTGTCGGCGACGGCTCGGCTCGAACGTGCCAGGTCGGAGTTGGCTGTGGTTGAGGGCACCGGTACCGCCGACGGCCCGCCCGCCTGAGCGGCGGCGACGCCGATTCCGCGACGGGCGGTGTATGTTCTGATCATGGCCGTGCGCACTGGGCTCGAGGGAGAGCATCTGCTCGTAGAACTCACCGGCTGGGATCGAGTGCTCTCCATCAAGCGGCAGCTGAAGGTGCCGCTCGCTGCCATCACCTGCATCGAGGCGAAGGCCCGGGAGGAGATCCAACGACTCCCCGGCCGGTGGCTGCGTCTGCCGGGCACGTACGTGCCGAGCATGGTCCACCACGGGTCATACGGCCGGCGTCCGCACCGCGACTTCTGGGCGCTGTTTCGGCAAGAACGGGTTCTCGTCCTTCGAATGGAGGAATGGGACTACGAGCGGATTGTGCTGGGTTTGGAGGATCCCGACTCCGTTGCCGCCGAACTCGCCAGGGTTGTGCGGTAGGTGTCAGATATCCCCGTCGGTATGCCGCGACCGATCGTTCTCGTCGGACTCATGGGTGTCGGGAAGACCACTGTCGGCCGGGCTCTCGCCGAATCGATCGGGTATCGGTTCATAGACAACGACGCCGGAATCGAAGCCGAGTACGACGCCACCGGAGCTGAACTGGCGGAACGGTTGGGAGTCGACGGCCTTCATCGTCTCGAGGCGGCCCAGCTGGCCAACGCCCTCGGCTCATTCGGAGCCGAACCGATTGTGATCGCCGCCGCTGCCAGCGTGGTCGAGGACGAAGCAAGCCGGAGTTTGCTCGATGATCACCCGGTGGTGTGGTTGGACGCTTCTCCCGCCTACCTGGCCGACCGGCTGGGACGCGATCATCATCGGCGCAGTCTCGGGCCGGACCCGCAAGATGCGTTGAGTCGGCAGTCCGAGGAGCGCCGCGGTCCGTTCGCCGCCATCGCCGACGTCACAGTGGCGGTGGAAGGCCGGTCCAGGCAGTCGATCGTCGAGGAGATTGTTCACCGTCTCACCTCGACAGCGACACCCGCAACCGACGGGTAGGGTCGGCCGAGCCCAGGAGGTTGCCATGGTCGAGCCGACGTTCACGCCCTACCGCCCACCGCGCATCCCGGTCGAGGAGGTGGTCGAGCGCTCGGAGCTGTTCTATGAGCTCATGAACGGGCGTCGCAGCGTCCGCATGTTCAGTCCGGACCCTGTTCCCCGAGAAGCGATCGAGCAGGCGATCGCTACGGCCTCAACGGCGCCGTCGGGCGCCCATCGCCAGCCGTGGACGTTTGTCCTCATCGGCGATCCCGATGTCAAACGCCAGATCCGCCAAGCGGCCGAGGAGGAGGAACGGACCAACTACGAGGGGGGCCGGCTACCCGATGATTGGCGCGAGGCACTCGAGCCACTCGGCACCGACTGGCACAAGGAGTTCCTCGAGACCGTTCCCTGGATCGTTGTCGTGTTCGAGCAACGGTACGGATTGGATGCCGACGGCAACCGGCTCAAGCACTTCTATGTGAAGGAGAGCGTCGGCATTGCCTGTGGCATGTTCATCGCCGCCATCCATCAGATGGGTCTCGCAACACTGACGCATACCCCGAGCCCGATGGCCTTTCTCACCAAGCTCCTCGGACGGCCCGAGAACGAGCGCCCGTTCGCCATGCTCCCCATCGGCTATCCCGCCGATGACGCGGTGGTGCCGGATCGCCAACGCAAGTCCCTCGAAGAAGTGATCGTGAGGATCTGAATCAGACCCTGGCA
>SHLN01000136.1 GCA_004283105.1 Acidimicrobiia bacterium | reverse complement strand
CAATGAGGGCGAGCGCCGCCATAACGGCAACAAGTCGGATACGGGCCATGGTGGTGGTTTCGGTGGCTCTGTTTGGGGACTTGAGGATCGTAGTGACGGAATCTCCCTAACTGAGGCCTAAAGGACGGCGGAATGGGCGCCGAAACGACTGAAGTACCTAGGGAGCGTTGAATATGTCTGACAAGTACCGGCTAGTAACCCGGAGCGATTTCGACGGGCTGGTATGCGCCGTCCTGCTCAAAGAAATGGACCTCATCGACGACATCCTCTTCGTCCATCCAAAGGACATGCAGGATGGGCTCGTCGACATCACCGGTCGCGACATCACCACCAATCTGCCGTTCGCTCCCGCGGCCTATCTCGCTTTCGATCACCACCACAGCGAGACCATTCGCAATCGCGGCGATGCCGAGAATCACATCATCGACGGCGATGCTCCCTCCGCCGCCCGGGTGGTGTACGACTACTACGGGGGCGCCGAGCGGTTCCCGACGGTGTCCACCGAAATGATGGCCGCCGTCGACAAGGCCGACAGCGCCATGTACGAGCTCAACGACATCATCTTTCCGGAGAAGTGGGCGCTCCTCAACTTCGTCATGGATGCTCGCACCGGTCTCGGCCGCTTTCGGGATTTCCGCATCTCCAACTACCAGCTCATGATGGAGCTCATTGAGTACTGCCGCACCAACGACATCGAAGACATCCTCAACCTTCCCGACGTGCGCGAGCGCACCGAGCTGTACATGGAGCACGACGGTCCCTTCAAGGAGCAGATCAAGCGCTGCACGACGCAGCAGGGCAAGGTCGTGATCCTCGATCTGCGGTCCGAAGATGTCATCTTCGCCGGCAACCGATTCATGATCTACGCCCTCTATCCCGACGCCGAGGCATCGGTCCACGTCCTGTGGGGCAAGCAGAAGCAGAACACGGTCTTCGCAGTTGGCAAGTCGATCATCAATCGTGACTCTCGCCACAACATCGGCGAGCTCATGCTCGAGTTCGGTGGCGGAGGCCATCGCAACGCCGGAACCTGCCAGGTCTCCCACGAGGACGCCGAGCGGGTGCTCGGCGAGATCACCAGCCGGTTGCAATAACCGGGAGAGACCCCGCCGTAGCGGGGCCCCCTCAACTCTCTCCCGTCTCCCCATCGGACTACTTCTCGGTGATCGTCACACTCCAGGCGGCTGCATCCGACCAGTCGATTTCCGGGACCGGCGGGTCGCCGCACACTGCCGCAGGATCGAGGCCCGTGACTTGCATCTTGAGGAGCTTGCCGGCGCTCTCCCCGACGCCTGTCGCCGCCCCCCGCCCCTGCCAGACGAAGTCCCGGTAGTGGGCGCTGAAGCTGCCGTCGAAGTCGCCTAGAACGGCGTCACGAATCTGGAGGGTGCCTCGGATGGACCCGGTTCCGTTTTTCAGGTTCTCGTCGATACTGACGAGACCCGAGTTGGTGCCGGTTAGATTCCCACCCTCATCGGTCAGGAACCCGAGGTACGGGAACCCGCGGATGTGGAGAACCTGGGCATCGTTGCCGGTTCGCTCGAAGACTGCCGGCGGTCCGGTCGCGAGAACACACTCGGTGAGCGTGAATTGGCTCGTTGTGGGCGGGGCGGCGCCGGCTGGGAGTGCCACGGCCGCCGTCATCGCCACCACCGAGAGCACGATGATGAGTCGATTTCCTTTCATTGTGAATCCTCCTCGTGTCATGGACGAATGAGTGCGGAAACCGCCACTGTCTTGACGACGTCGGCTCCATCGCACATCCATCCGAGTTGCTCAAGGGTCGGCTGGAACTGGGTGATCGTGGCCGTCATCCGGGCTCCGTCGAATGCCCCACCGTGCCCGGCGCCAATGGCCCGCGCCGTCAGCATGCCGTTTTTGATGCCCCCGTTGAATCGACCTTCGAAGGACGTCTCGTAGGCCGGAAGAGCAGCCAGGAACGTGCCGCCGCCGCGCCCGTTGAGCGTCTTCAAGCTGATGTCGTAGTTGAAGACGATCAGATTGGTGCCCACCGGTACGTGGCCCTCGCCGAGGTCCATGTAGATGACGTCGTGGTGCGTCTCACCTCGCATGTGCAGCGCTCCGCCGCTCTGGTGCGGTACGACGGCATCCACTGAGCATGTGGCCTGGATCCACTCGACGGCGATGCGGCTATCGGCCGAGGCCGGGGCGACGACGCCTACCGCCATGACTGCAGCGACCACCGCGATTGTGAGTCTCAACATGGGAATCTCCCTTCTCCCGGGCCCGCCGGTAGCGAGCCACCCGGACACCGTGCCCGACCACTGTTAACAACGGGTAAACGCGGCGTTGTCGACCGGTTCCGGCGGTCGCCGGGTGCGTAGGCTGGGTAAACGGAGCGCATGGAATTACGCGTACTTGGCCCGCTGGAGGTGATCGCCGAGGGGCAACCGCTGGCGCTCGGCCCACCCAAGCAGCGGGCGGTTCTCGCGCTGCTGCTCATCCACAACGGCGAGGTGGTCTCTACCGATCGGCTGCTGGACGGCATCTGGGGTGAATCGCCGCCACCGTCCGCCCGGCAGGCTCTGCGCCTCTACATCTCGCAGCTGCGACGGATCCTCCAACCTGCCACAGCCCCGGGTGTGATCCTCACCCGGCGGCCCGGCTACCTCCTCGAAATCGAGTCCGCCCACATCGACGCCCACCGGTTCGAGCGAGCGCTGGCCATGGCGCGCGACAGCGAGGACCCCATCACCATTGACCGTCTCCTCGGAGAGGCGTTGCAGCTGTGGCGAGGGCCACCGTACGCCGATTTCACCTATGACGATTTCGCCGCGGCCGAGATCAACCGTCTCGAGGAGTTGCGGCTGGAAGCCGTCGACCGGCACATTGCAGCCGAACTCGAACTCGGGCGACACTCCGAGGTGCTGGGCCGGCTCGAGCCACTCATCGCCGACCATCCGCTCAGGGAGAGCCTGCGCGCCAGCCAGATGCTTGCCCTCTACCGGTCTGGTCGCCAGGCAGAGGCGCTGCGGGCATTCCGGGAGGCCCGGCAACTACTCGGTGAGGAGCTGGGAATCGAGCCGGGAGAGGAGCTGTGTCGGCTCGAAGACCGGATTCTCCTGCACGACGAAGCGCTGTTGCATTCGTCGGTACCGATCTCCCGTCACAACCTGCCCACCCCGGCCGCCGGCTTCGTCGGGCGGGCCGACGCCCTCGACCGGCTGTGTCGCCTGGTGCAGGACGAGCGCATCGTGACCGTCGATGGCCCTCCCGGCGTAGGTAAGACGAGGACGGCCATCGAGGCGACCTACCGGCTCGTCGATCAGTTTCCTCACGGAGTTTGGTTCGTCGATCTGGCCCCGGTCACGGACCCCGCCCTGGTAGCGCCGGCCATCGCCGCGGCTGTCGGGGTTCGGGATCAGGATGGAGCCGACATCGTCGAACGGCTCGCGACCTTTCTCGGTGACCGAAGACTTCTCCTGCTGCTCGACAACTGCGAGCATCTCCTGGATGCGGTCGCCGGGGTGGTGACGGACGTGGCTCCTCGCTCGCCCGGCCTCCACGTTGTTGTCACCAGCCGCGAGAAGCTCCGGATCGCCGGGGAGTTCACGTTCCCGCTCGCTCCGATGTCCGTGCCGGACCCGCACCTTGCGTTCGACGAGGCAGGCAGTTTCGATGCGGTGCAGCTGTTCATCGATCGAGCCCACGCCGCCCACCCCGGCTTCGAGTTCGATGCCAACACAGCTCCGGCGGTGGTCCGGGTGTGTGCCCGGCTCGACGGCATCCCGCTGGCCATCGAGCTTGCCGCCGTCAAAGTCCGGAGCCTGTCTATTGCCGACATTGCCGATCGTCTTGATGACCGCTTTCACCTATTGAGCAAAGGTCAGCGGGGGGCTCCGGCCCACCAGGCCACTCTGGAAGCGGCGGTGGCATGGAGCTATGAGCTGGCGACACCCTCTGAGCAGCGGCTGTTCCGCCGGATGAGCGTGTTCGTTGGCGGGTTCGGAGGAGAAGACGCAGCCGCGGTGCTCAGCGGAGACGGCCTCGATGCCGGCACGGTCGTGGACACGCTTTCGTCGCTCGTCGAGAAGTCGTTGCTGGCGGTCGAAACGGCCCCGGGAGGCGCCGTCCGGTATCGGACGCTCGAGACGATGCGCCAGTACGGGCGAGATCGCCTCGTTGCAGGCGAGGGGACCGATACCAGTCGGCGTCACGCGGTTCATTTCGCCTCGCTCGCGGAGCAGGCCAATGCCCGCCTCGACGGTCCCGACCAGGTCGCTTGGATGGAACGGTTGGCCGAAGAGCAGGACAACCTCCGAGCCGCGCTCGGCTGGCTCCAGAGGGACGACGCGGAGGCGGGCCTCCGGTTGGCGGCAAGTCTCGGCCCCTACTGGACCCGGCACGGTGACTGGAGCGAGGGAAGGCACTGGCTGGGCCACCTGCTCGACGCCGACGCAGCGATGCCGGCGGGCGTGGCGGGACGCGCCCTCCACATGGCGGGAACGATGGCTCTGTTGCAGAACGACCGCGAGGAGGCCACCCGGCAGCTGACGACTGGCCTCGATCTTCTCGAACGAGTCGGGGACCTAGACGGAGCCGCCCGCGCCGTCAACACCCTGGCCGGTCTCGCCATCGAAGTCGGCGATGTTGCTCGGGCGCGCCGGTTGTATGAAGAGTCGCTTGACTTGAACCGTCGGGCCGGGACCAGCGAAACGGCGGCCACAATCAATCTCGGCTGGTTGGCGTTGGAGGTCGACGACCGTGACGAGGCGCGCCGCCGGTTCGAATCGGCCGGCGCCGGCGCACGGGCGGAGGGTGATGTCGACACGGAGGCCTGGTCGTGTCTCGGCCTCGGAGTCCTCGCCTGGCTCGACGGCGATCTCGCGGCTGCCGGGAGCCTCTTCGACATCAGTGTCGGACACTGGGAGAAACTCGATGCTCGGCCGAGCCTGGTCTATGGACATGTAGGCCAGGCGCTCGTTAGCCGGGACCGGGGCGAGATCGTGGCGGCGGCCGAGAGTGCCGCCGACGCCGTCCAAGATGCCATGGGCCTGGGCGGTGGGGAGCGGTACGCCTTCTGTCTCGGCATCGTCGTGTCGGTGTTGGCCGCCGCCGACCGTTCAACCGAAGTAGCACGGTTGATCGGTGCGTTGCTGTCGCTGGCGGGGGCCCATGGCTGGCCGATCTGGTCCTGGTATCGCCGGCACCTCGATGGCTGCCAGGATGCGGCGCGATCGCGGCTTGGAGCCGATCGATTCGCTGAGGTAACGGCCGAGGGAGAGGCGATGAGCCTCGGCGACGCCCTCCGCCATGCCAGACAAGCGGTGGCACCTCCTGCGGAGAGTTGACGGGGAGGAATGAGCCGGGGTTGTCGGTTGGGAGGCGGAACGGCACATCGGCAGGACTCTGTCTTTTGCCGAGCCAATGAATCAGCCAGCGGTAGGCTCCGAGGGCTATGGCAAACAAGAAGAAGTCCTCGAAACGACCGCCTCCCAAGGGGAATATGCCGGCGGGTCCCGCCAAGAAGAGCACCCCACCCAAGAAGGCTCAGGCCCCCCGGCCGAAGTCGAGCCAGTCGTCGGGTCAGGTGAAGGGCCGGACGTCTCGCCAGCATCGGTCCAATCTGGGGCCGGCGCTGATGATCGGGGGAGTGGTCGCCGTTGTTGTCCTCATGGTGTTCGTGTTCATCACCGGAACCGACGACGAGGCGGCACAAGCGGGGGCCTCACCCGGTGCCGTCGACAAGTTGACGTCGATCCCGGTCGCCACCCTCGATGCCGTCGGCGTCGCGAGTGATCCCCGCAATGTCAACGCACTTCCTGCCGGTACAGCACCGGTGGTGGAAGACGGCAAGCCGGTCGTCCTCTACTTCGGCTCCGAGGCCTGCCCCTTCTGTGCCGTGCAGCGCTGGCCCGTCACCGTGGCCCTCAGCCGCTTCGGGACGTTCGGGGGCCTGGAGGCGACCACCTCGCCCCCGTCGCCGTCGACCTTGCCGAACACGCCGACGGTCACCTATCACGGCGCCACCTACTCGAGCGACTACATCACCCTCTCCTCGGTGGAGACCGCCACCCGCACCGGCGCGGCGCTCGAGACCCCGGACGATCTCCAGAGCCGGCTCTTCAGTACGTACAACGTCGAATCGGTGACCGGCAGCAACGGCGGCATCCCATTCATGATGGTCGGCAACCTCTACACCTGGGCGGGCAGCCAGTACGACCCGGGGGTGCTCGACGACAAGACGTTCGACGAGATCGTCGATGCGCTGGCGGACCCAGTCACCGATGTCGCGCTCGAGATCGGAACAACCGCCAACTACCTGACGGCGATGATCTGCCAACTGACGGGTGGCGAGCCCGCCGATGTGTGCACGTCCGCCGGGGTTCAGGCCGCCCAAACGGTCTTCCCGCCGGTCTGATGCCCGTCGCCCGCTGGGTTGCCCCGGTCACGACCGCTATGGCGCTGGCGGCAACCGCCGTCGCTATCTACCTGACCATCGCCCACTACGCCGATCCCGACCTGCTCGTCTGTTCCGAGGGAGGGACCGTCGACTGCAGCTCGGTCACGAGCAGCGACCAGTCGCTGTTGTTTGGGATCCCGGTTGCGCTGCTGGGACTCATCTGGGCGGCCGTCGTGTCCGTGCTGTGCCTTCCGATGGCCTGGCGGGCCGCTTCCCGGCTCGTCCACCAGGCCCGGCTGGCCGCCGTGATCGGCGGCATGGCCTTCGTGTTGTGGCTCATCTACGCCGAGCTCATCATCGTGGGAGCCATCTGCCTGTGGTGCACGGTCGTCCATGTGCTGGCCTTCGGCCTGTTCGAGGTCGTCGTGATGAACGCGTCCGACGTCTTCTCCGACGCCTGAGTTACTGTCCGAACCGCCGTTCCCGCTGGGTGTAGTTGCGCAGCTCGCGCAGGAAGTCGACCCGGCGGAACTCCGGCCAGTAGACGTCGACGAAGCTGTATTCGCTGTAGGCGGCCTGCCAGAGCAGGAAACCCGATAGCCGGGACTCGCCACTGGTGCGGATGACCAGGTCGGGGTCTGGCATATCGGAGGCGTACAGATGTCCGGCGATGGCCTCCGGGGTGATGTGGCCGCTGATGTCCTCGCCCGGCGCCGCTTCGGCGGAGAGGCGCCGCACCAGCTCGCCGGTGGCGTCGGCGATCTC
>SHLN01000311.1 GCA_004283105.1 Acidimicrobiia bacterium | reverse complement strand
GGGCCCTCAACCAGGAAGCCTTCCGCTCCGGGCGACTCGGCAACCGCTTCTTCTCGGGATCGAGGCGGCTCTGGCAGCGCCTCGCCGCCGACTTGCCGCACCGCAGCGTGGGGTCGACCACCGATCACTACGACCTCGGGAACGATTTCTACGCCGAATGGCTGGATGAGTCGATGAGTTACTCATCGGCCCGGTTCGAGTACCCGTCCCAACCCATGGCGTCTGCTCAACGCAACAAGTATGCGACCCTCGCCCGGATGGCCGGCATCCAACCCGGGGACCGCGTTCTGGAGATCGGATGTGGCTGGGGAGGCTTCGCCGAGTACGCGGCCGGGCAGCTCGGGTGCCACGTGACGGCAATCACCCTGTCCACCGAGATGGCCGAATACGCCCGCAAGCGCCTGTCCTCACAGGGACTCGGCCATCTCGTCGACATCCGAATCGAAGACTTCCGCGCCACCGCCGGGACGTTCGACCGGGTCGTCTCGGTCGAGATGATCGAATCGGTCGACGAATCCCAATGGCCGGCGCTGTTCGCAACGATCCGCGCCCGTCTCGCCCCCCACGGAGGCGCCGCTATGCAGGCGATCACCATCGACGACACCGAATGGCACGATTACCGGCACGGCCAGGACTTCATCCAGCGTTACATCTTCCCGGGTGGCCAGTTGCCGGCACCGGCCGTGTTGGCCGGGCTCGCCGGAGACAACGGGCTGGCCATCACCACGGACGAGAGGTTCGGCGCCGACTACGCCCGCACCCTCGCCTGGTGGCATGACCGATTCGAGCAAGTCTGGCCCCGCCTGGCCGGCCCGCAATTCGACGAGCACTTCCACCGAATGTGGAAGCTCTATCTCACCTACTGCGAGGCCGGCTTCCGACTCGGGCGGATCGATGTCCATCAGATAGGCCTGCGGCCGGCCTGATCTGGTTCAATTACCGCCATGTTCGATTTCGCAGCCGCCCCGGTCGCCGTGCGCTCCGATATCCAGCGGGGGTTCCGGCGCGAATGGGATCGCCTTTCGATGGCCGGGACGTGGTGGACGGGCCGCGAGCGAGTCGATATCGCCCGGGCGGCTCGTCGGGCCAGATTCGGAGGGGAAGACTCTCCGAGTTCCCTGCCGACGGCGGCCATCGAGGCGGCCGGGATTGTCAGTGCACGGCCGGCTTCGATCCGCCGCTCCACGGTCGAGACGATGGCCGACGCCATCGGATACCCCCGGTATGTCGAGATCGTCGGCGTGACGAGTCGCATGGCCGCCGTCGACAGCTTCCACGTCGGCATCGGCGCCCCGCTGGAAACGCTCCCCGATCCAGAACCGGGTGAGCCCTCACGCGCCGAGGAGCCTCTGGCGCGACCGGGAGCCGGCTGGGTCCCGATGGTGGGGGGTGCCAGCATCACCCAGGCACTCAGCATCGTCGATGCCGAATCGGTCGCCCAGGAGGACATGCACGGTCCCCTCTACCTCACCTACGAGGGCATGGCAGAGTTCGACTACGTCGGGGGCCTCAGTCGGGCCCAGATGGAGCTCGTGGCTGCTCGCACGTCGGCGATCAACGAGTGCTTCTACTGAGTGCTGGCGCATAGCCAGATGCTCCGTGCGAGCGCCGAAGTAACCACCACGCCACTCGATGCCAGGGCTATCACCGACCGCTCGGTCGACCCGCTGCTGCCCGATGGCCTCGTCCTTCTCGATTTCGTCGACGCCGTGCTCACCGGTGATGGTCCCGGTCGGGCAGCGGCCCGCACGGCGGTCCTCGACGCTCTCGGCCCCACCGGGCTCGTCGACGCCGCCGGGGTGATCGGCAACTTCGAGATGATGAACCGGATCGCCGACGCAACCGGCATGCCCGTCGGCAAAGGAACCCTCAAACGAACGGCGGAGTGGAGAGACCTGATCGGCATCAACGGGTTGAATCACCTGTAGGTCACAGCTCACAGCTCACAGCTCACAGCTCACAGCTCACAGCTCAGTAATAGGCTCGCATCATGTTTGACGACGTTGTCCGGTTTCTGCACCTTGTCGCCACCGCGGTTTGGGTTGGCGGGCTCATCACGCTTGGTGCCCTCGTCATGTCGGTGCGGCGGGCGGGCGCCGACC
>SHLN01000135.1 GCA_004283105.1 Acidimicrobiia bacterium | reverse complement strand
TAGCCTTCGCGGAGCCTCCGCGGGAGATAAGGAGTAGAGGCAATTATGAGATTACGAAAACTAATAGCGCTGTTCGCCGTTCTGGCGATGGTCGCGGCCGCTTGTGGCGGTGACGACGCTGGTGATGACACCACCACCACGACCGCAGCACCGGCAGCAACAACGACAACAGCCGCACCGGCAACGACGACAACAACCGAACCGGCTCCGGAAGTAGGAAGCCCGGAGTATCCAATTCGGGTGCTGTTCGTCCCGTCGGTCAACACCGACGTGATCGTCAGTGGTGGCGACATCATGGCTGAGGCCCTGAACGCGGCAACGGGGCTCACCTTCGAAGTGAGCGTGCCGACGAGCTACGCCTCGACCATCGAGGAGATGTGCTCATCGCCCGAGAACAGCATGGGATTCATCCCGGGTCTCGGTTACATCCTCGCCAGCAATCTGTGTGACGTTGATGTGGCCTTCAAGGCCGTCCGATTCGGATGGCCCGTCTACTGGGCGCAGGTCATCGTGCCGCGCGACTCAGACGTCACGTCGGTTGCCGACCTCGACGGACTGAAGTGGGGCTATCCCGACGCCGGTTCGACCTCCGGGTTCATGGTGCCGTCCCTGCTGTGGCAGGAGAACAACGTCACCCCGAGTGAGGAAGTCTCGGCCGGTGGCCATACCGGAACCGTCCGCGCCGTGTACAACGGTGAGGTCGACTTCGGGACGACGTTCTTCAGCCCGCCGCTGCTTCCGAGTGGCGAGCGCTGGGCTCCGGGCGATTTCCCCGACGTGCCGGACGACCTGATCCCGACCTGCGAAGTGCAGCGTGACGGCGATCATCTCCGCTGCGGCGAGGATGCCGACGGTGACGGACTCAAGGACTTCCGTGTCCTCGACGCCCGGGCCGGTCTCCGGACTGAGGCTCCCGACGTCATCGAGAAGGTGAAGATCCTGGAAATCTCGGCCGAGATCCCGAACGACACGCTGTCCTTCGGACCTGAATTCCCGGCCGACATTCGGGCCCAGATCGAAGAAGCGCTCATTGCCTTCGCCGAGACAGACGCCTGGGAGGACTCGATCGGTAACGGAGACTTCTACGACTGGAGCGGCATCGACACTGCGGTTGACTCCGAGTACGACGACCTGCGTGAAATCGTGCAGATCGTCGGCATCACGCTCGAGAACATCGGCGAGTAGCAGACAGATACCAGAAGCCCGGGCGGGCCAGTTCCGCCCGGGCTTCCTAACCAAACGAGAGGGGTTGAGGACGGCTCCCTTCGCGTCCGACCCATGTTGAAAGTCGAACACCTGACCAAGATCTATGAGGGGGGTGTCGTCGGCCTCGAAGACGTGAGCTTCGAAGTCCCCGACCAGCAGTTCCTCGCCGTCATCGGATTGAGCGGCTCGGGCAAGTCCACCCTGCTCCGCTGCATCAACCGGCTCATCGAACCAACCGAGGGCCGCATCACCTGGGACGGTGTCGACATCACCGCCGCCTCGCAGGAAGAAATGCGCCGGATCAGGCGCAAGATCGGCATGGTGTTTCAGCACTTCAACCTCGTGCACCGTTCCAAGGTCATGACCAACGTGCTGGCCGGCCGCCTTGGCTATGTCAATCCGCTCGCCAGTCTCGTCAATCGCTTTCCCAAGTCGGACATCGAGAAAGCCAAGGCCACCCTCGACCGGGTAGGGATCATGGACAAAGCCGAGGCTCGGGCCGACGAGCTGAGCGGCGGGCAGCAACAGCGGGTCGGCATCGCTCGCGCCATGATGCAGGACCCGGAGATGGTCCTGGCCGACGAGCCGGTCGCCAGCCTCGACCCGGTGCTGGCCGACTCCATCATGTCGTATCTGGTCGACATCAACAAGAACGACAACGTGACGGTCCTGTGCAGCCTCCACTTCCTCGATCTCGTGCACCGGTACGCAGACTTCGTCATTGCTCTCAACGACGGGAAGCTCATGTTCGAGGGAACCCCTGCTGAGATCACAGACGAGAAGTTCAAAGAGATCTACGGGCAGGAAGCCGAGCGGCTCGGATGATGAAGGGCAGCCCACTTCGCCGATCGCTCGCCCTCATCTTTGGAATGATCGCGCTGGTACTCGTGTACGCCTACGGCTTCGAGAAGACTGACGTCAACCTCGACGAGATCCAGTCCGAGAGTCGCCAGGAGAACCTCGTCCGCGTCCTGCGAGCCCTCGCCAACCCGGACCTCATCACCTACGAACGGGTCGAAACCGAGGTTGCGACACCCATCTATACACCATGTCCGGCGGGCGGGTACGAGGCGCCGGCACCCGACACCTCGGGCGCGTACCTCGTGGTCACTCCCCCCTGCGCCGATCCCAAGACCGACGTGCTCGTCGAGGGATTCAACTTCGAAGCCAACAAGGGTGGCCCCATCTTCTTCCTCGGAGCCACCGACGCCGGGGGAACTGTTCGCCTCCAGATGGGGAACATGGAGGCCGACGAGAACGGCTATTTCGCCGTGACCCTCCGCACGAAGAATCGACCAAGCGACGTCGAGCAAGCCATTCTCAGCGTCACGCGTGAAAACGTCGGATCATGGTTCGACCGGGTCGAAGTATGGGATGACACCAACAACAACGGGGTCCAGGACCTCGATCGGTTCACCGAGCGGACCCGCCTGTCCCCGCGGTTCTCCGATACCGCGGTCGACACATGGGAAGGCATCATCGAGACGGTGTTCATGGCCTTCCTGGCCACCACCATCGGCACAATCCTGGCCGTCCCACTCAGCTTCTTCGCCGCCCGCAACCTCATGCGCAACATCACCACACCGGTCATCACGATCGCCCTCGGCGTACTTCTCTTCCCGTTCGGCGTGGCTGTGGGAGTGCTGATGAGCCGGCTTGCCCGCATCGTCGCCGAGATCTTCGACGCCAATGCCTGGACAGACGTGCTCGGACTCGCGATCCTCGGCGCGGTCGTATTCGCCCTGCTGAAAGTGTCGGTGCCGGAAGAAGACGCGGCCGAGGCCTCTCGCGAGGTGAGGATTGCCCGCATCGGCGGACTGTTGACGGCGGCGTTTGGAGCACTGGCCGGTCTCTACGTGCTGGCCGATTTCCTGACCCGAGTCGGGGACTCACTGGTCGGCAATCTGGGCGGCTTCGACTTCCTCGGCCGATTCATGGCCAACCTGGGCGACATCTCGGCTCTGTTGGTTGTCCTCTTCGCCGCCCTCATCGGCGGTTTCGGTCTCGCGGCCGTCGGCACACGGCTCGGCCACTTCATCGAAGACCGGATGCCCGACGCCATCAAGAAGACGCTCCGGTACCCATTCGCAGCTGCGTCGGGTGCCCTCATCGCGGCAGGGATCGGCTGGATCATCGACTGGCTCTACCAGCTCGAGGACCCAACGAAGACGTTGTGGATCCCCGCCCTGGTTGGTGCGCTCGTCGGAATGTGGGCTGCCTGGCGCAATCGTGAGCAGGATCGCCAGCGGGTCGGGCTGACCACCTACTACGTTTCGCGCACGTTCTTCAACGCGCTTCGCTCGATGGAACCGCTCGTCATGGTGATCGTGTTCGTCATCTGGGTCGGCATCGGTCCGTTTGCCGGTGCCCTGGCGTTGGGTCTGCACACGACCGTGGCCCTCGCCAAGCTCTACTCGGAGCAGGTGGAGTCGATCACCGAAGGCCCGCTCGAGGCGGTCTCGGCGACCGGGGCCACCCGGCTCCAGACGATCATCTACGCGGTGCTGCCGCAGGTGATCCCCCCGTACATCTCCTTCACCCTCTACCGGTGGGACATCAATGTGCGCATGTCCACCATCATCGGTTTCGCCGGGGGTGGCGGTGTCGGACTCATCCTCCAGCAGAACGTGACGCTCCTCGAGTACGACCAGGCCTCGGTACAGATGCTGGCCATCGCCATCGTGGTCTCGACCCTCGACTTCCTCTCGGCCCGGATCCGGGAGCGGATTGTCTAATTCCGCTACCCGCGACCCGCTTCCCGCTGCCCGCAAAGCCGCGTGACGGAATTCAAGCGACGCACCCGTCAGGACGCTGAGCGGCTGGAAGCGGAGTTGCTGGCACCCGGCGCCACGCTGTCGACCGAAACACGAGGGCGCGAAACGCCGGAGGAACCCGACCCCTACCGCACCGCGTTTGAGCGGGACCGGGACCGGATTCTCCATTCGAAGGCGTTCCGACGGCTCAAGCACAAGACGCAGGTGTTCATCGATCCGGCCGGCGACCATTTCGTAACCCGGCTCACCCACACGCTCCAGGTGACGCAGATCGGGCGTTCGATCGCCACGTTTCTCAGCTTGAACGAACCGCTCACCGAAGCCATCTGCCTCGGTCACGACGTCGGCCACGCCCCCTTCGGCCACACGGGGGAAGATGCCCTCACCGACTACGTCGACTCCGAATGGCTCCACTCCCAACAGGGCCTCCGCATCTTCCGGACCCTCGAGCCGATCAACCTCACCTGGGAGGTGCTCGATGGCATCCGTGCCCATTCGTGGAAGATCGATCCCCCGCCTTCCACCCCGGAAGGCATGGTGTGCCGGTTTGCCGATCGCATCGCCTACCTCACCCACGACGTGCTCGATGCCGTCCGGGCCGGGATCATCGCCGAAGACAATCTGCCGGCCGCCGCGCGCGACCGGTTCGGTGAGCCGGGCAGCCCGTGGATCGCCGCCATGATCGAGGCCGTCATCGAGGAGTCGATCAGCACCGGGTTGGTAGCAATGCAGGAAGACTGCCTGGAGGTCATGAACGAACTCCGGGAATTCATGTTCACCCGCGTCTACCTCCGACCCGAGACCGAAGCGCACAAACGACACGTGTTCACGGTTATTCACGCCCTCGTCGACTACTTCCTCGCCAATCCGACTGAGATCCCCGACACGTATCGGAATCGCGACGACACCGATCTGAACCAGGTGATCGACTATGTGGCAGGGATGACCGATCGGTATGCGTTGCGGGAGTACGAAACCCTGTTGCAGGGTCGGTAGCTGCTCGCTCCTCGCTGCTCGCCACTCGCCCTCCGACGACGTGTAGGTTCAGCCACGGCAGCTACGTAGGGAGGAACCATGCTTGCCAAGTACCCACTCGAGGCATCACTACCGGCATCGGACATCGAACGCGCCAAGGCCTTCTATCGAGACAAGCTCGGTCTGACACCCGCCGAGGAGACCGAAGACGGCGGAGCGTTCTACGACACCGGCGGAGCGCGTTTCATGGTCTATCCGTCTGGCTTCGCCGGCACCAACCAGGCCACTGCGGCCGGCTGGCAGGTCGACGACATCGAATCGGTCGTTGCCGGCCTCACGGCAAACGGGGTGGTGTTCCAGGAGTACGACTTCGACGAGCTCAAGACCGTCGACGGCATCGCCACGCTTCCCAACGGGATCAAAGGTGCCTGGTTCACCGACAGCGAGGGCAACATCCTCTCGTTGTTCCAGATGGCCTAGATCAGCGGGAAGGTCTCGAGCGGAACGTAGGTGGCCGGACCGCGCCCAAGGACGCTCTCGAAGACGGTGATCCGATCGACGGTTTGTCGAAGGGGAAACGGTGGCATTGACTCGATGACATCCCGGACGTCCTCGGGCGGTCGGATCCGACTGAGAGTCAAATGGGAGTGGAACGGCCGTTCTTCAGGCATGAACCCGGCGCGAACGACCGCATCCTCGATTACTGCGGCAACGTCATCGACTGCCCCGGACCCCGCCGCAGTTGCCAGCCACAGCACCGTCGCCCGGCCCGGGCGCGGAAACGCCCCCAGGCCGCCGAACCCGAGCTCGAACGGCGCTCCCAACTCGGCCTCGTCGAGCCGGGCAAGCACCGTCTCGTAGGCGGGCTGATCGACGGTGCCCAGAAAACGGAGCGTGAGGTGCCAGTTGGCGGGCGGGCCGGGACGGCCCGGTAGCCGCCCGTCGAGCACGGCTTCCAGGTGAGCTGCCAGGCCGTGCCGGATCTCGTCATCGAGGTCGATGGCGATGAATATCCGCCGTACGAGGTCATCGCTCGGTCCCATGCAGGGATTGTTGCACGAACCGCCGGCGCGAGGCAGTCACCGATCCAGTAGGTTTGTCCCATGACAACGATCGAAAACATCAATCAGTCCGGCAAGCTGAAGCGCAAGTTCTACGAGGATGAGTTGGCGAGGATGCAGATAGAGCTCGCCAAGCTCCAGGCCTGGATCAAGCAGGAAGGCTTGAAGGTCGTCGTCATCTTCGAGGGTCGTGACGCCGCCGGCAAGGGCGGCGTGATCAAGCGGATCAGCGAGCGTCTCAATCCACGCGTCGTCCGTACGGTCGCCCTCGGCACACCCACCGAGAAGGAGAAGACCCAGTGGTACTTCCAGCGCTATGTGCCCCACCTTCCAGCCGCCGGCGAGATGGTCCTGTTCGATCGCAGCTGGTACAACCGGGCCGGCGTCGAGCGGGTCATGGGCTTCTGCACCGATGAGGAATACCAGGAATTCATGCGCACCTGCCCCGAGTTCGAGCGCATGCTCGTGCGCTCCGGCATCGTCCTCCTCAAGTACTGGTTCTCGGTGAGCGACGAGGAGCAGGAGAAGCGCTTTCAGGGGCGCATCCATGACCCCAAGAAGCGCTGGAAACTGAGCGACATGGACCTCGAGTCACGCCGCCGCTGGATGGACTACTCCAGGGCCAAGGACGAGATGTTCGCTCACACCGACATCAAGCAGGCACCCTGGTATGTGGTCGACGCCGACGACAAGCGGCGGGCCCGTCTCAACACCATCAGCCACCTGCTCAGCATGGTGCCCTACGAGGACGTGACCCGGCCGCCGCTCGAACTCCCACCCCGCGAGGACAGCGGAGCCTATGTGCGCCCACCCCTCTCGGATCAGACGTTTGTCCCGGAGCAGTACTAGAGGGCTCTGAGCTGTGAGCCACGGGCTCTGAGCCAGAGTCCATCAATCAGCTCAAAGCTCACTGCTCACGGCTCATAGCTCAGTCCCACCACTCCCCCGTCACGGCCAACCGGACGAGATGGAGAGCGGCTGTCGTCGTGTAGGTGCGGACCCGTTCGCGGTCACCGGGCATGCGGAACGTGCGGGCCCGGGCGTCATCGGGCGTCGCAACGGCGACAACCATCGTTCCGACCTCCCGCTCCTGGGGATCGGGACCGGCCGAGCCGGTGACGGCGACG
>SHLN01000134.1 GCA_004283105.1 Acidimicrobiia bacterium | reverse complement strand
TCGCCCGGATGACGGAATTGGCAGACGTGGCGGACTTAAAATCCGCTGCCCTTCGGGGCGTGCAGGTTCAAATCCTGCTCCGGGCACGGCTCGGCTTCGCCGAGCTTGGGAGTCCGACTTCGTCGGACTCCAGGGATTTGGCTCGGCGTTCCTTGGCACTTCGGCGGCAACCCTTCGGGTTGCTGCGCCGAACCGTTGACCGTTGACCGTTGACCGTTGACCGTCTCGCGGGCTGCCTTCAGCCGATCAGTCGATATGTCCTCAGATCGAGATCGCCCTCAACCAACTCGGGCATAGCCGCAATTGCTGCCTGAACGTGAGGCGTACCCATATGGGCGTCGAGGGCATCGCCATCCACGTACTCCTCGACAAAGGTGTAACTCCGGTCGTCATCGAGGCTCGCAAGTAGCTCGTAACTGATGTTCCCCGGCTCTGCCCTGGTTGGTTCGATGAGGCGTGAGAGCGCCTCGCCGAGCGCAACCCCCTTGCCCTCCTGGGCTCGCAGGTGTGCAACGACTCGCATTGACATGATGGCTCCTCCCAAGCTCGCGTCCCCGCGACCATACACTTCTGTTCACGTCTCAGGCTGGACGGTTGAACTGAAGGGAGCCGACGGTGGCGTTCAAAACGATTCTCATTGCGGTTGATGGCTCGCCGGGAGCTCAGTCGGCGACCCGCATAGGCGGCGAGATGACGCAAGGGCGGGACGCGCAGGTCCTGCTCGTTCATGCGGCCCCGCTTCCTCCACTGGTTCCGGGTCAGCCGCTGTCGCAAGAGAGCCTTGCCAACATGGAGGAGATGGCGGATGCGGCGTTCTCGGCTGCCGAGGAAATTCTCACCGACCTGAAGGTGAAGGCCGAGCGGGTCGTTCTGGCGGGTGCGCCGGCGGACGTGATTCTCAGCGTGGCTGAGGACCGCAGCGCCGACGTCATCGTGGTCGGGCATCGCGGTTTCGGCGCCATGAAACGGTTCGTCCTCGGGTCGGTGTCGTCCAAGCTGGCACACCAGGCCCGCTGTGCGCTGCTACTCGCTCCCGTTCCGGAGGACTAGCGCCGATCAGGTTCCGAGGCCGTCGGCGGCGATCATCTCCATGTCCATGCGCATGCCGAATGTCATCGAGCCCGAGCCGTCCGGCGCCACCATGTCCATCGACCCGCTCATGAGGGCTTCGGTTGAGGTCCACACCACGGTTCCGTTCGCCGGGTCGAAATAAGTGGTGCTCGCGAGGTCGTCGTAGCTGAACCGCATGGTCATCTCCATGCCGTCAAACAGCTCGCTCGTCAGGCCGGCAAGATCGGCCGGATCCATACCCATGGCCGCCGCCGATGCGGAATCCATCTCGAGCATCGATTCCATCATCTCCATGAGATCCATCTCGACGTCTTCGATCTCTGTGGCGGAGACGATGACGAGCACGTCCCGTCCGTTGAACTCCTGCTGTGCGGTGATCCAATGGTGGGTGCTCGACTCGATCATGCCTACGAACGGGACCTCTTCGGACGTGTCAACGATCCACTCTGCACCCACCCCAATTGCCTCGGACGGGAGCTCGGGGCCGAAGAGCCCGGCCAGGCTCATTCCGGTCGGATCCGAGAAACCGCCGGCTCCGAAGCTGTTGAGCATTTCGGTCGGCATCGCCGTGTCGCCGTAGCGCATCTCGAGGATCTCGCCGTTGGCGCCGACCACCACGGACATCTCGGGGAGTGCGCTCTGTGACTGCAGCTCGGCCAGATCCGCTGCGCCCAGCTGGCCGGCCATCGACCGACCGCCAACGGTGAAGTGCTCCAGGTCGAAGTCGCGAAGGCTGGAGCGCATCGTCAACTCGGTCGATCCCGGCTGCGGTCCCGCAGCAACGTCGTAGGCAATGTCTCCGCCCATCGACATCCCCATCGACATGTCGCCGGAGTCGCCCATGCCCGGGAAGTCCATGGCCATGTTCATGTCCATGTCCATGATGAAGCCGTACTCGAGGCTCGAGGCCGGCTCGTAGTCGTAGGCGAGGACCTGGAGCAAGGCGGCGTCCCCATGATTGACGACCCCGAACCGTGCTTCGGTGGAGGGGGCTTCGCTGCCGCAGGCGGCGGCGAGGAGGGCGAGAGCGGAGCCGAGAACGAGCAGTTTGACGCGCATGAGTTCCTCGATTGATCGATTGTGAGATTATCGGCCACTCACCGTGGTTCTTGACGGGTCGGACACCGTATTACGCTCGAATGCATGACGGCAGATCCCTTTCTTCAGGCGGCGCTCGACGAGGCGCGCACCGGACTGGCCGAGGGCGGCATCCCAATCGGTTCGGTGCTCGTTGTCGACGGCGAGATCGTCGGCCGTGGCCACAACCGCCGAGTCCAGAGCGGCAGCGCCGTGCTGCACGCGGAGATGGACTGCCTGGAGAACGCCGGCCGGTTGACAGCGGCCGACTACCGCCGATCGACCCTGTATTCCACCCTGTCTCCGTGTGACATGTGCAGCGGCGCCGCGCTTCTCTACGAGATCCCGCGCGTCGTGGTGGGTGAGAACCGCACATTCCAGGGCCCGGAGGACTACGTCCGAAGCCGCGGGGTCCGCCTCGAGATCATCGACGACCCCGGGTGCGTCCAGCTGATGACCGAGTTCATTGCCAACAACCCGGAACTGTGGAACGAGGACATCGGGGAGTAGGGGGCTGTGTTCCCCGCCGGCCGACGACCGAGCTGTTCCTTCCCCGTCCGTGGTTTCTGAATTCCCCTCCCTCAGGGAGGGGGCAAACCCTCCGGGTTCGGCCTCCGACGAAGGAGGAGGTGGGGTGGGTCTCTCGACTGAATCACCAATGCTTCTCTCGGTGTTGGGCCGGGCTTCGCCCGGCTATGGAGCCACGAAGTGGCGCCCAAGGAACTCGAAGAGTTTTCGGAGACCCATCCCGACCTCGCTGACGCTCGGCTTCCCTTCCCTGAGGGAAGGGAAATAGAACGACCGAACGGCGGGTGTTTTGCACCGATCGCAGAAGCGACTCCTCGTGGGGAGGGAGTCAGGAGTGAGGGGTTTCAGCTAGATAGTTCGCGCTCTAGCGGGGTGCGGAAGCGGGGGGTTACGACTGTGCCGTCGAGCCATAGGGTGAGGGCCGCCGCCTCCGAGTCGATCATGGCCGTCGCCTGCTTGCCGACCTCCTCGAGCAGGCGGACCGCGACCTCGCCGTCGGGGCGCTGCCCCCAGCCACCGACGATCCGGCCGTCGACCCACACGGTCGGGCCGATGTTGCCGTTCCGGTCGTAGAGCGGTCCGGCATGATCTCCGAGGAACCAGGTGCGTTCCTTCCATCCCATCGGTGTCGAATCGAGCCCGGGCAGAAGCGTGACCACTCCTTCCGGGTTGTCGTTGGAATCCCGGTCGTCGGCGAGCACATACCCGACAGCACTCCCGGACAGTTCGGCCTCGACCGCCCCGACTGCTTCGAGCGCTGCTCTGGTGTCCCGGACCGTCCATCCCGTCCACCACCGCATGTCGGTCATCGTGGCCGGCCCAAAGGCACGGAGGTAGAGGGTGAGGAGCTCGGCCCGTCCCTGCTCTGGTTCGACGGGCTCAATGGACTTGCCGAACCAGCGATCGGCGGCCGCCCACCGGTACTGACTCGAGCGCCAGGTCCCGGCGGCTCGGGCCCGGACCAGCTTCAGCTCCATGGCGAGGAGGTAGAGGAGTCGGGATGAAAGCGGAACCGTGCCGGACCATTTCCCGGATCCGACGGTGATCTCTCGAGCGAGCTCTGGAACGGCGTCGGCGAGCTCGGTCGTGCGGTAGTCGAGCCCGTCGCCGAAGACGGCGAGCACCCGCGACTCGAGATCTGCCAACCAGCGGGCCGGGTCGTCAACAACGCCTTCGAGCCACTGCTCGAGGCGACGGCGTTCCTTGGCCGCCACCGCTCGTCCGGCGCCGCCATCGAAGACTGCGGCCAGCTCGGTCGGCACTACGAACAATGTGCGTCGCATGGCGTGGAGCCGCCACAAGCCCCGCTCGTCGTACAGGGCGCGGTCGAGATCGGATGCCAGAAAGCTGCCTACCCGGGCCCAGGCAGCCAGGTATGGAGTGGCGGGATCGCTGGAATGGAAGGCCACGACGTCCTGGACCGCCCGGCCAACCGAGGTGGCGGTTCGGGCGAGATGATGGCGGGTGACGAGTCGAGCCCTCCGGTCCTCGTCGGCAAATCGAGGTGGCATTGGGCCGCACGCTAATCGTCGGGTCATTGGGCAGGGGGTTCGGGACCTTCGGAGTTACCGTCTTTCCGGCCTCGGCGCGAGAATTGCCGTGAGTTATCCAGGAGAACCCGTGGCCAAATACCCCGCAGACCTCGAATTCGATGTCGTCCTCAAAGACGGCGGCACTGCCCGGCTCAGGCCGATCAAGCCGGCCGACGACGCCGCGCTCGACGAGATGTTCAACCGCCTCAGTGCCGAGGCGGTGTACCAGCGGTTCTTTCGGGCCAAGACCCGGCTGACCCCCGAAGAGCTCGAGTACTTCACGCACGTCGATTACAGGGACCGGATGGCATTCGTCGTCATGCACGAGGAAGACATCATCGGGGTCGGCCGCTACGACCGGACCAAGGGGGAGGACGAGGCTGTGGCCGAGGTGGCCTTCGCCGTCGACGATCAGCATCACGGGCGCGGGATCGGAACCCAGCTCCTCCAGCATCTCACCTACTACGCCCGCTCGCACGGGATCACCGGCTTCAGCGCCTGGGTCCTCCCCGACAACTATCCGATGATGCGGGTGTTCCGCAACTCGGGCTACACGCTCAAACGGTCTGTGAGCGAAGGCGTCTACCTGGTCGAGTTCCCGACGGAAGAAACGGCTGAATCGCTCGAGGCCGAAGGCGAGCACGAGAAACGTGCCATCGCGACCTCGCTGCTTCCCATCTTCTACCCGCGCACGATCGCCGTGATCGGTGCGAGCCGCAATCCGGCCTCCATCGGGGGCCGATTGTTCCACAACCTCCTGGGAGAGTCGTTCGCCGGGGCCATCTACCCGGTCAACCCGTCGGCGTCGGCTGTGAATGGCGTGCGGGCCTACCCGTCGGTGCGGGACATCCCCGATCCGGTCGACCTTGCCTTCATCGTCGTGCCCAAGCAGTACGTCCTCGACGCCGTCAACGATTGTGCCGCCAAGGGAGTGCGGGGTCTCGTCGTGATCACCGCCGGTTTCTCGGAGGGCGGAGAAGAGGGCGAGGACCTCGAGGCCGAGCTTCTCGCGATGGTCCGCAACGCCGACATGCGCATGGTGGGACCGAATTGCATGGGGGTCCTGAACACCGACGCCTCGGTGAACATGAACGGCACGTTCGCGCCGCTCTACCCGCCGGTCGGCAACGTCGCCATGTCGAGCCAGAGCGGGGCACTCGGCATTGCCATCCTCGACTATGCCCGTGATCTCAACATCGGGATCTCTACGTTCGTCTCGGTGGGCAACAAGTCGGACGTCTCCGGTAACGATCTTCTCCTCTATTGGGAAGATGACCCCTCGACCGACGTCATTCTGCTCTACCTCGAATCCTTCGGTAATCCGCGGCGGTTCTCCCGTCTCGCCCGTCGCATCGGCCGCAAGAAGCCGATCGTCGCAGTGAAATCCGGCCGGACCTCGGCCGGGACCCGGGCGGCCTCGAGCCATACCGGGGCCCTCGCCAGCGCCGATACGGCCGTGGACGCGTTGTTCCGCCAGGCGGGCGTCATCCGCACGCACGACCTCGATGAGCTCTTTGACATCACGGCTCTGTTGGCGAATCAGCCCGTTCCGAAGGGCCGCCGGGTGGGCGTGCTCACCAACGCCGGTGGTCCCGGCATCCTGCTCGCCGATGCCCTCGAGTCGATCGGTCTCACGCTGCCGGAGCTCTCCGAGCAGCTTCAGGGCAAGCTCTCGGAGCACCTGAGCGACGAGGCGACCGTGCGCAATCCTGTCGACATGGTGGCCTCGGCCGGGCCGGCTGAGTACGAGGCGTGCCTCGGGCATCTCCTCAACAGCGACGAGCTCGACGCCGTCATCGTGATCCACATCCCGGCGGCTCCGACCGGCACTCCCGAGACGGCGGCAGCTATCCGGGACGCCAGCATCGCCAACGCGGGCCAGAAGACACTCATATCGGTGTTCATGCGCTCGGAGGGCCCACCAGATGAGCTGCTGAGTGATGAGTTCCGGGTCCCGTCGTACCGCTTCCCCGAGTCGGCCGCCCGGGCTCTCGCCCGCGCCGCCGCCTACGGCGAGTGGCTCGAGCGGCCGATTGGTTCGATTCCGGAATTCCCCGATCTAGCGATCCACAGAGCCCGCAATGCCGTCGACCGGTTCCTGGCCGACGCCGATGAAGAAGGTGGATGGCTCGAGCCGGACGACGTTTCCGAGGTGCTGAGCGCCTTCGGGCTGGCGCTGCCGGGTTCGAAGGTCGCCGCCGACGCCGACGAGGCGGTGGCGATCGCCGAAGGATTCGGAGGGCCGGTGGTGCTGAAAGTGGTCTCCGAATCGGCACTCCACAAGTCCGACATTGGTGGGGTCGCCCTCAACCTCGCCACCGAGGAGGAGATACGGGACGGCTTTGAACGGGTTACCTCGGTAGTCGACGACGCCGCTGGAGTGCTTGTGCAGGAGTTCATTGCCGGAGGCCACGAGGTCATCGTCGGTATGACCGAGGACCCGTCGTTCGGTCCGCTCATTCTGTTCGGACTGGGAGGCATCTTTGTCGAGCTCATCGGAGACGCCAGCTTCCGGATCCATCCCATCACCGATCTCGATGCGAGCGAGATGATCCGCGAGGTAAAGGCGGCCAAGCTGCTCGACGGGTACCGGGGTGAGCCACCCGGGGACGTGCCGGCGCTCGAAGAAGCGATTCTGCGCGTATCGGCGCTCATCGACGCTGTCCCGGAGATCACCGAGATGGACTTGAACCCCGTCAAAGTGCTCGAGCCGGGAGCCGGGATCCGGGCGGTTGATGCCCGGATCAAGGTGCGGCCGATCTCAACGTCGTTCCTACCCGGCAGGGCCGATATCCCCGCCGCCGAGTCCCCAACGCCGGAGCGAGCGTAGAGAGAGTCCCAGGTCCCAGGTCGCAAGTCCCAACCCCAATCGTTGGTGGACACGTTGACTGCGAAGCCTGACCCCTGGAGCCACGAAGTGGTTACCAAGGAACGCGGAGCGTTCCCGCTCCCAAGGAACGCGAAGCGTTCCCGCTCCCAAGGAACGCGAAGCGTTCCCGCTCCCAAGGAACGCGAAGC
>SHLN01000133.1 GCA_004283105.1 Acidimicrobiia bacterium | reverse complement strand
GCCTCGGCGAACAGCCCGACGGCTAGGTCGCTGTCCAAGCCGCCCTCGACCGCGAACTCGGCGCGCACGCAGCCGGGGTGGCGCACCTGGTTGAAGCGCTGGGTAGTGCCCTCGGGATGTCTCTCCTCGAGCGCCTTCTTGGTCAGCTCGATCAGGCGGGCCGTGGTGGCGGCCTCGTCGGTGGCTTCGGTGGCGGCGTCTTCGGCCTCGTCGGTGGCTTTGGCAACGGGGGCGGCGGCCGCCGGTGCGATCACGGCATCGGGCGCCACGGAGGCTGGTTGTTCACCGGCTCCGTCCGGGCGAGGAGCCTTCGAGAGCAGAGCGAGCAAGGCGCTTGCCCGCTTCTCGATGCGAACCAATTTGGCGTCCACGGCCTTGGATCGCTCCTCGAGACGACGCACATGGTTCGGATTGACGGGCGAAAGCTGGCTCGAGCCCTTGTCGGGTCGCCGGTAGAAGACGACCCATCCGATGAGGAAGCCGATGATGGCGGCTATCGCCAGGAAGATGAGGATCTCGCCAATGGCATATCCGGTACCGCGCATGCTTACTCCTAACTCGGGGGCCCGAGAACGAACTCGAGTCGACGATTCTCTGCCCGGCCGGCCGTCGTGCCGTTGTCGGCAATCGGTCTGGTTTCCCCATATCCGACCGGGAACAGCCGGGCCGGCTGCACTCCGAGAGCCGTCAGATAATCGACACCTGCCTGGGCACGGGCGTTGCTGAGAGCGAGGTTGAAGGCATCGCTGCCGACCGAGTCGGTGTGGCCCTCGATAGTCATGAGGATGCTGGGATTCCGCAGGAGGATTCCGGCGCCGGTATCGAGTAGGGCGCGCAGCTCAGGGGTCAGTTCGGCGCTCCCGAAGTCGAACGTCGCCCCGCCCCTGATGGTGCCGCTGATGACGTCGTTCTCGATCCGCAGGGTCCATTCGCTGATAGGGCGGAACTGGGCAAACGTGAGGGGGATGCGGTAGATGGAGAAGGACGAGTCGATGTCGGTACCGATCGTCATCGTGTTGGTGACGTTGTCGGCGCCGTAGGCATCGACGGCCGCGGCAGCAATGAGATCGATCGCTGCCTGGTCTGGCATCGCGCCCGTGATGGTCACTGTTCCATCTCCGGTCGCCTCGGCCACGTACAGGGGCGGGGTCTTGCCGGTGACCTCAATCGAACTCGTGAGGGTCACATCGCTTCCCAGCGCCGCACCAAGGGCTGCTTCCAGCTGGGCCTTCTTCTCGGCGCTTCCGGCCGCGCCGGTCAGGGTCGCCTCGTTTCCCACCACGGTGAGTTCGGCTTCGCCGACGATGGGAAGGAACGCCATGAGATTGGGGGCGTTGGCTACCCAGCCGGCTCCGGCGACCGAATCGTCGACTTCGAGATTGTCCGTTACGAACGGTCCGTACACGAGATCGGCGACTCCGGCGACCTGGGCGGCTACCTCCGCACTCGGCACAGCCCCGGAGAGCGTGAGTGCTCCCCGGCTGAGGGTGGCGGTGAGGGTAGGGGGATTCGATCCGGGTGCGATTGTGGTCGGCCCCGACGTGGAAGTCGATCCGGCGGGTCCGGAGGTGGAGGTCGCCCCGGAGGTGGTCGTGGTGGATGAAGGAACGGTGGACGTCGGTGCGGCGGTTTGCGTCGCCCAGTCTGCCTGGCGGACCCCGGTCACCGCCCGGACCGCATCCAGTGCTCGCTCCTGTTCGGCACCCGTGTAGTTGCCCGACAGAGTGGCATCCCGTCCGTCGAACTCAACGGTGGCACCGATCCCGACTGCCTGCAACGCAGCGGTGGCATCGGCGGTCAGTTCGTCTTCTGCGTTGGGCAGCGACCACATGACCGTCACCACGGCAAGCACAACCCAGCCAAGCAACAGGGGCCACAAGAAGCGGGTTCGGTTGTCAGATGTCTTGGCCACAGATCCCTCGGGAAGTCTCAAAAAGTGTAAGCGCGTGCCCGGATTCCCGCGTGCCATCTTTGGAACGTTCTTCGCCGGGGGGCGATCCTGCCACATGGCGGCCTCCGCAAACTGGTCAAGTGAAGTCCATTCGGCCCGATGTCTATTGGGTGATTGCCGATAGTCCGCGCTCGAGTTCCTGCGGGACGCTGCGGCCACGGCCGGGAGTCTTGCCGTGACCGGGCTACCCGCGGGCCACGTCGACCCTATCGAGCTGTTCGACGCCCTGGGGATCGGATGGGGCGTGTACGAGCTCTATCCGAATCCGGCTACCCAACAGGCGTTCCAGAGCGCCGTTGCCCGTCTGGGTGTGCTGGCCGACACATCAATCACCTACGAGATCGGGGCAGGAACGGTCGGCTGCAACGGTGAGGCGCTCGAGATCGAACGGGGGGGAACGGCCAGGTTGTCGCTGCGCCTCTTCGTTCACGAAATCGAGTGGCTCGAGCTGATCGGGGCGCCTGCGGCCGGTGATCTTGCCGGGCTCTTCGACCTGCTTGCGGCCGACGAGCACTCGATCCGCGAAGGTGGCGGGATTGCGCGCGCCCTCGGTGACCGCGACATCTGGTCGATTTCTGTCACGCAACGTGGCCTCCTCTCAGAGGAACTGGAGCGGCCCTGGGAAGAACGCGAGGGCGAGCACAGAGCGGACGCAGGTGACGGCGGGACAGGGGCAGAGAGAATCGCTCGCATGATCGCCGGCGGCGCCACCGCACAGGCCGTGGCAGAGACGCTCGAGGAAGAGGCCGGGGGCGATGCGGACCGAATGGCTGAGTCCTTCTGCGACGCCTATCGAGCCGTCTATCCGTCCGCCGAAATCTCGAGTCCGAGCAGCGAGTCGGTTCCGGAGCTGCTGGCTGCCTACCGGGCGGCTCCCAAGACACGGCCGCCGATCGACACATTCGCCGAGGCCTTCTTTCTGATACCGGTCGAGGCGCAGGCCGGCATCCTGGCCGACTTCCTGGCCAACCGCACCGAGGGTCTTCACGGCCTGTTGCTCGACCAGTTCGCCGGGATCGAGTTGGCCGAGCTGGCACCACTTCTGTCCGAGGAGATGTTTGCCGAGCTGGTCGGATACGCCCGCGACGTCGTTGACAGTGAGACGGGATCGGCCGATGAGCTGCTCCCGATGGTCTCGGCCGCCCGGGATGTCAAGGTCGCTCGAAAGGGTGCAGCCGACCGGATCCGGGAGATGATCGAAGGCATTGGTGGATTGGGAGGTGCTGCCGGTGGCCTCGCCGGAACGCTGCGCCGGGAGATGACCGATACCGATGCCCTGGGCGTCTACGTCCTGCGAGTCCTCATGGAGGTCGAGGAGCGTTCCGATCGATTTGCCCGGCTCGTCGACTCCTGGGCCCGGCTCATGTCGGAGAGCGTCCAGGCGGGCGATCTCGCCCGGGCCCTCGTGCTCCTCGAGTCCGGGACCTCCGACATTGAGCTCTCACCTCAGAAGCGTCGGGTCATCGAATCCGGGCTCGTGGAGCTGCTTCGAAGCGACTACACGGTATTCAACGATGCAGCTCAACAGCCCGAGAATCGAGAGATGATCGGGCGGATGCTCGCCGGATTCGGGGAGGGGGCGGCGGCCCATCTCATGGAGCGGCTCTCGGTTGAGGAGGATCCCGCCATCCGCCGTGTGCTCATCAGTCTGCTGGTGATCGTCGGAGCCCACCACTCGCGGCCAATCGTCGGGTTCTTCGGTGATTCTCAATGGTTCGTCGTGCGCAACGCGGTCACGATTGCCGGCAAGGTCGGTGGTGCGAAGTGGATCCCGCACCTGAAGCCGCTTCTTTCTCATCCCGACCACCGGGTGGTCGTCGAATCGATGCGGGCGCTTGCACCGATCGAGCCCGATGCCGCTGTTCCCGGTTTGGTTCGCAACCTCGCTCACGCCGACGAACGCGTACGTGAGACGGCCTATCTCCTCCTGAAGGACTCACCATCGGCCGTACGGCAAGAGGAATTGACTCGCGCTCTCACCGATCGGTCGATGGATGGGGCCCGGAGCGAGGTGGCCGAGTTGTTGCACGGCCTCGGGACCCCCGACGCGCTCGGCGTGCTCGAACAATTGGCTCGCAAACCGTTCCTGATAAGCCACACCAGGCGCGACGCCCGTCGTGCTGCCCGAGAAGTATTGAGAAGTGCCGCATGAATGAATCGAAGGTTCAGGAATTTCTGAAGCGAATGCAGGCTGTCCTCAGCCAGTTGAACCTGTACCCGGCCAACCATCCAAACAGCCAGCGGGCGCTCCGAGATGGCTGGAAAGCGGCGGCTGATCTTGCCGGCGACGGCAACGACGATGTCGTGATCGGACTGAAGGGCTATGCCTTCTTCCTCAATGGGGAGTTGCTCGCCTACACGTCGTTGATGTTCGCCAATCTCTATCAGGATCTCACGGCTCGTGAGATCGAGTCGATAACGCTCGCCGGAGAAACGGACGCCGAGGAGTACGCCGGGTTTGTCCGATACGTGGGGGAACACACCGAGGACTTCGAGGCAGGCGGATCGATTCGGATCAACGAGAGCAGGCTTGTCGGTCCGGAGGACGAGTCGGCGTTTGCCGATCTTCGTTTCTCGTATTCGGGAGTGGTCGGAACGCTGCGAAACCTCGACCATCGGGTTGCCCGGGAGGGAACCTTCGAGATGGGTCCGGTGATGGAGGCCGTCGAAGAGTTGATCGGCCAGGCTCTCGGAACCGGGGGTGCTTCGTTGCTCCTGAGCACCGTCAAGAGTCACGATGAGTACACGTTCTATCACTCGGTCAACACCTGCTTGATGGCCGTGGCGACCGGCCGGTACCTCGGGTTGAACCAAAAAGACCTCGTTCCCATCGGTGCAGGTGCGCTTCTCCACGACATCGGCAAGGTGGCGATCTCGCCCCAGATACTCAACTATCCAGGTCGGCTCGATCGTGAGCAGTGGAAGGAAGTGACGATCCATCCCCAGGAGGGAGCGCAGGCGATCATCGCGGCGGGCGGACCCGGCCACGAGATCGCAGCCACCATCGCACTCGAACACCATGCCCGTTTCGATGGGCTCGGATATCCGAGACTGGGCGCCGAGGCCGTCCCGCACCTCGCCAGCCGTCTCGTTGCCGTCTCCGACGTCTATGACGCCATTACCACGCGCCGGAGCTACCGGCGCGCTGAGACTCCGCACCGGGCCCTCCAGATCCTTTTGCAGGGCGCGGGCGGCGCGTTCGATCCCGACATCGTCAAGTCCTTCATCTCGCTGATGGGCATATTCCCGCCCGGATCTGTCCTCCGGCTTCTCACGGGTGAGCTGGTCCTCATCAGCCACCACGGCGGGATGACCGACCGGCTCGAAGGCGTCATGGTCCGCACGGCGGCGGGTGAGGACATCGAGCCCGAGCCTGTGACAATCGAGACGGGACAGATCGGCCAGCAGATCCTGGCCGAGTCGGTCGGCATCGAGCCTGCCGCTTTGCTCGAACGGGCCGGCGTCGCCGAACAGATCCTGGCCTCGGCTTCACCGCACGTCGACGAAGGAGCCATCGAGCGCTCGGGTATCGACGAAGAGGCCCTCAAGGACCAGGCGGCACGGTCGCTCTCGTCGATTGTGGACAGGGATTGAGGGAACCCTTCGGGTTCCTTGGGAGCTGCTTCGCAGCTCCATGGCGGGTTGTCACCGGTCGCTCGTCCCTCGTCGCTCGCCAGAATCAGTCCCTGGTCCCTCGTCCCTCGCCGACCGGCTTCTGCTCGGCGGGAAGCGGGTAGCGGGACGCGGGTAGCGGGCTCGAATATCATCGGTCCCCACCACCAGAGAGGCCCCGCATGATTTTCTCCAGTCCGCTGCCGGATGTAGACATTCCGGATGTTCATCTGACGCCGTTCGTGTTTCGCCGGGCAGACGATCTCGCCGACGAGGTGGCGGTCATCGATGGGCCGTCGGGACGGACCGTGACGTACGGGCAATTGCGCGAATCGGTGGCGCGCCTGGCGGGGGGGCTCGCAGCCCGGGGCTTCGGCAAAGGTGACGTATTCGCCATCATGGCCCCGAACATCCCCGAGTACGCCACTGCGTTTCACGGTGTGGCCTCCGTGGGCGGCATCAACACGACGATCAATCCCACCTATACGGCCGAGGAGATCGAGTTCCAGCTCCGCGACTCGGGAGCACGGTTCCTGCTGACCATCCCGATGTTCATCGAGCAAGCAACGGAGGCCGCGGGGGCGGCAGGGGTCGAGGAGGTCTTTGTGTTCGGGGAGGCGCCGGGAGCGACGCCGTTCGCTGCCCTTCTTGAAGCCGATCCGTTCACCGGGTTCGCCGACGTCGATTCCCGGGAGGACCTCGTCGCCCTGCCCTATTCGAGCGGGACGACCGGCCTTCCCAAGGGGGTGATGCTCACCCATCAGAATCTGGCCGCCAACCTGGCCCAGGGAGAACACGCCCTCGAAATGGAGGACCGCGAGGTGATCGTGGCGGTGTTGCCGTTCTTCCACATCTACGGGATGGAAATCCTGATGAACGGCGTGCTCTACAACGGGGGCACGGCGGTAACGATGCCCCGGTTCGACCTCGAGGAGTTCCTGCGGATCATCCAGGAGCACAGGGTCACCCGGGCCTATGTCGTTCCCCCGATCGTGCTCGCTCTTGCCAAGCACCCGCTCGTCGATCAGTTCGACCTTTCCTCGCTCCGCACGGTGTTCTCGGGTGCGGCCCCGCTCGGGGCCGAGCTGGCGGCGGAAGCGAGCGCCCGCATTGGTTGCGAAGTCGTTCAGGGGTACGGGCTCACCGAAACGAGCCCGGTCACCCATGCGACGCCGCCCGGCCAGTTCAGGCCCGGATCGATCGGCGTGGCGATATCGAACACCGAATGCCGGGTCGTCGACCCGGACGGCAATGACCTTGGGGTTGGAGAAGACGGGGAGATCTGGATTCGCGGCCCACAGGTGATGAAGGGCTATCTCAACAATCCGGGGGCAACCGCCGCCACCGTCGACGAGGACGGCTGGCTCCACACCGGCGACATCGGCCACATCGATGCCGACGATCACTGGTACATCGTGGACCGGCTCAAAGAGCTCATCAAATACAAGGGGTTCCAGGTGCCACCGGCCGAGCTCGAGGGTCTGTTGCTCACCCATCCGGCTGTGGCCGACTCGGCGGTGATTCCAGTCCCCGACGAGGAAGCGGGGGAGGTCCCAAAGGCGTTTGTTGTCCTCAAGCCGGGAGCGGAAGCGTCCCCCGAGGACATCATGGAGCACGTGGCCGGTCACGTTGCCCACTACAAGCAGATCCGCTATCTCGACATCGTCGACGAGATCCCCAAATCGGCCTCGGGAAAGATTCTTCGCAGGATCCTGAAGGAGAGGGAAGCAG
>SHLN01000132.1 GCA_004283105.1 Acidimicrobiia bacterium | reverse complement strand
CCGCCGAACGCCGCGGCGCCGATGGCTTCATCACGAAGCCGTTCAAGCCCGGACACCTCCGGGAGGAGATCGTTGCCCAGATGGGCCGAGGTGCGCAAATCCCGCGAACCGGATAACGTGATACCAACGGCTAAGGCGGGAACACGCTACCTCTCGAGTTACTCGATAGTGCCACTCGTGACGAGTGGTCAGATCCAATTGCTCTCGCGCGCCTCGCAGCCGAGGGTTTGCTCGAACTGACCCGCGACAACTGGGTGGGTGAAGGTCTCGATGCAACCCGCCAGATCCGGCGTCGCCGCCTCGACTCGCCCCTCATGCTGGCCGTCACCGAGCCGGCTCTTGACCCCGATCCGTTTCGAGCCTCTCTCGGTCTCGCCTCGATCCTGACGACGCTCGGTGATCAGTCCTGGGCGAGCGACATCGGCATGGACATCTCGGACGCCACCACCATCGGCGTGCTCTCACTTCATCACGAATCGTTGTGGGCACTCGAGAGCGCGGCGTTGCTCGGCGCCACCGAAGCGGTGCTCGTAACCGACCGCCGGGCCGTCGCCCGCGGTCTCGGGTATCTCCGCAGGCCGATCAAGCTGGCCGATCCGGCCGCGGCCGATGTCCTGTTGCTGCCCGGACTCGCCCGCGACTCCGCCACAATGTGGACGTTCCGCCGCTTTGCTGCGGTGAGCTGGAAGGCGACCGGGCGGGTCGTTCCCGTCATCCATCCGGGTGCCTACCTTTCGCCCATGAACCGGAAGGTCTTCCGGCCCCCGGCCGGGGTCTACGCCATCGAGCTTCCGTAGCGCAATGCGCACACCGAGATGCGCGTTGCGCACTGCGCATTGCGCACTGCAGGCGGGTGGGTTCGAGAAAAGGACGACGACATGACAAGCGGATACGGACCGGGCATGGGTGGCCGACAGCCGAAAGCGTCGGGATCCGCTCCGAACTACAAGTCGACACACTCGTCATCGAAGAGACCCAACATCTTCAAGCGCCTGGCCGCCAAGGTTCGTAGGAGAGGCAACGATTGAATTCGCTGATTCGAGGTTGTTTCGTTTCCTCCCCCGAGGGCGAGGTGGCCCGTGCGGTCGGAGGGGGGCGTGCGATTGACCCACAACGGCGCCTCCGTCCCGCTGGGCTCTCCCCTCCAGGGGGAGAAACCAGGAGCGCACTGCGCACGGCGCCCTGCGCACGGCGCCGCCTTTGACCTGGAGGCCTGAGCGCCGCAGCGTTGCGGCCTGGGCAAGCTACGACCTCGCCAACACGGTGTTTGCGCTCGGCGTCGCCGGGCTCTACTTCCCCGAGTGGCTCATCGACATCGAGGGATACCGCGACCGCGATCTCGCGTTCGCCATCAACGCCGCCATGATCGCCATCATCGTGCTGGCGCCCTGGCTGGGGGCTCGCAGCGACCACGAAGGACGGCGCCGGCCGTACCTGATCGCCGCCACGTTCGTGTCGGTTACCGCCACGCTTTTCATAGGCGGCACCGGCCCCGGCCCCTCGCTCGCCTTCTTCTCGCTGGCTCTGGTGGGGTTTCACATCGGGTCGCTCTTCTACGACTCGATGCTGGTCGACGTATCTACCGAGGAGAACCGGGGCCGCATCTCCGGCCTCGGGGTCGGTGTCGGCTACATCGGTTCGTTCATCGCCGTCATCGTGGGGCGGCTGCTCATCGACGACTTTGGGCACGCCTTTGTGTTCCGAGCCCTCGCCATCCTCTTCCTCGTCTTCGCCATCCCGGCGTTCTTCTTCATCCGGGAACGACCGAGGGCTCCCAAGACGGGACCACCGCCCTCGGTCAACCAGACGCTGGCTCAGGTCCGGAGGTCATGGCGGGAGGCGGCGAACCATCGCGGGGTCGTCCCCTTCCTGGTCGGCCGCTTCTTCTATAGCGACGCCATCAACACGGTCATCGGCGGGTTCCTGACCATCTTCGCAATCGAAGAGGTTGGGTTCACTCGTGACGAACTCGAGATCGTCCTCGGCTTCGGAATCCTCGCCTCCGTCTTCGGCGGCCTGGGCGGCGGCCGCCTCACCGAGCGGATCGGCCCACGGCGCGCCCTCCACTTCGCCCTCTATCTGTGGATGACTGCCTGGATCTTCGGGTTGGCGGCTGCCGCCGCCGATGCCAAGCCGCTCGGGGTGGTCCTCGTCATCATGGGCGGGTTCGCCCTCGGCACCACCTGGAGCGCCGACCGGACGTATATGGCCACCATCACTCCCCCCGACCGGTACGCCGAGTTCTACGGCCTCTACGCCACCGTCGGCCGGTTCGCCACCATCCTCGGCCCGCTCATCTGGGCCCTCATCGTCGACTACGCCGGCTGGGGCCGGATCACCGCCATGTCGGCGCTGTTCGGCTTCCTCGTCGTGTCCCGGGTCATCCTGAGCCGGGTGGACGACACACCGAGGGAGTGGGCGGCCACCTGAGGACCGTTGGTCGTCAGCCGCGCACGAGCGGCCCGACGGCAGTGCCGAGCAGCTCGATGCTCCGCAGCACCTGCTCGTGCGGAAGCGTCCCGACGCTGACGTGGAGCTCGAACCGGGTAACGCCCAGAACCTCCTTCCAACGGAGGATCTTGGCAGCCACTGTGTCCGGGTCGCCCAGCACGAGCGAGCCACCCGGGCCGCGCATGGCGTCGTACTGCTCACGAGTCATCGGCCCCCATCCCCGTTCCCGGCCGATGCGGCTCATCGCCGCGGCGTACGAGGGGTAGAACTCCTCGGCCGCTTGCTCGGTCGAATCGGCGATGTACCCGTGACCATGGACCGACAACGGGACCTCGGCCGGATCGAACCCTGAGTCGATGAGCGTCCGCCGGTGCAGCTCTGCGAGGGCACGAAACCGGTCGGGGCTGCCTCCGATGATGGCGAGGGCGACCGGCAGCCCGCGGCTGGCCGCCCGGACGATGGATTGGGGCGTTCCGCCGACGGCCACCCTGATGGGTAGCGGCCGCTCGGGCCGGGGGTAGATGCCCTGGTCGTGGATGGGCGACCGGAACCGGCCCGACCAGCTCACCTTCTCGTTGTCCCTGATCTGGAGGAGCAAGTCGAGCTTCTCGGCGAAGAGCTCGTCGTAGTCGTCGAGGTCATGTCCGAACAGCGGGAAGGACTCAATGAACGAGCCGCGCCCCACCAGCAACTCGGCCCGCCCGGACGACACGAGGTCGAGGGTGGCGTACTGCTGGAACACCCGTACCGGATCGTCGGTGCTCAGGACCGAGACTGCCGGGAACAGCCGGATCTTCGAGGTGCGCCCGGCCGCCGCCGCCAGCACGGTGGCCGGCGACGACGAAGCGAAGTCGGGCCGATGGTGCTCACCGAGGCCGTACACGTCGAGACCGACCGACTCGGCCAGCTCGATCTCTTCGATGACCTGGCGGAGACGCTCCCCGTGGCCGACCGTCTCCCCCGAGGCCGGGTCGGCGATGGTTTCGGCAAAGCTCGTCAGTCCAAGTTCCATGGTGTCTCTCGCTAGATGGTCGGGCAGGGGGTTCAGCGGTTCAACCCGCCGGGTTATTCCTTCAGCGGGGGGCACAGGACAGCACGGCGTCGACAACGTCGGCGGTCATCGGTTCCCGATTGTCCGACCATCGGATCCACAACTCGTCGTCGATATCGTCGACCGAGACCTCGAGCGAGCCACACGACGTTTCGACCAACCCGCTGCCACCCCGCGGTCCCGAGTTCGACCAGGCGACCTGCAGCCCGGTTGCCGAGACTCTGTCGCGGAAGTCCTCGGGCGTGCCGGGGCTGCCATCGGCCCACCAATAGGCCAACGATCCGATGACCAGCAGGGCCACGACTGCGACAGCCCCCTGCAGAACCCAAGCAACCACCGGACGACGCGATCTAGATTCCATGCCGCCAGTATGTCGCGGATGGCTCCGGTAGGCGCGGCCCCGCTTGCGGTTCGCGACGCCTAGGGCGCAGGCGGTCGGTAGGCGTCCTGCGGATTTGACGGCTGACCTCCGCAACCGAGCGCATAGTCAACAATCTCCGAGAGCTCGCTCGGCATCCAGGGCACGTCGACAAACGCTCCCCGATCGGCGGTAGCGTCGAGTGTGGCCTGGAACTCGGCACACACCTGATTGTCCGCTTCGAGCGCATCCCGGTAGGCCGCCATCTCGGCAGACTCGGAGAGTTCCTCCCAGCTGGCCGCCGTGGCCGCCCGGGCGGCCAGCTCCCGGAGGGGTAGCTCCCGGAAGTACAGCGTGTGAATGTCTTCTATCTGCTCAGGCGGATCAATTGCGGCGGCTGCCGCAACCGCTTCGTCCTGGATCTCGACAACCCTGCTGAGCGCCACGTGCAGGTCCTGGGGCGTGAAGTCGGTCAGCTGGAGTCCCTGATCGTCAAATCCGAGATGGTCTCCCTGCCCCACCACGAGCACGAGACCCCCCGGACTTTCGATGATGTCTTCGTACTGCCCGATGGCACGTTCGAAGATGGCGTCGACGCTCTCGACGTACTCCTCCATCGACATCTCAGTACCACCGCAACCGGCGAGCATGAGCGCCGCAAGGGTTGTGGAAAGAACGAATCGCTTTGTCACTCGAGCGGTCACACATCGCATTCTGGCGCGGCGATGGCACAATTGGGCCATGGCAGTGGGTCGCGCCGAGAGACGAGAGGACCGCAGCGAGCGGGTGACGGCAGCCTTTGGCGAGCACCAGGCGCCGATCGCCCTCGATCTTCTGGAGCTCACCGAGCTCGCCTGGCACGACTGTTACGGCGAGGTCACCCCGTCCGAGGACATCATCGACGACATGCTCCTGTTGAGCCGCGGAGACATCGTCCGACTCATTCAGGCGGCCCGACTGGCAGTGACCGATTGGCGGGACCTCAAGGTCGCAGCGGACAAGACCCGCCACCGCACCTAGGACGAACTCGTCCCGGCGAGGCTCCCAAGTCAGACCGCCACCCCCCACTAACCTCGCCGCAATGCCCCGTCTCCTCCTCATTGCCAATCCCCTCGCCTCGGGATTTACCGGTGCCACTCACCGGGAGGTCATGGAGATCCTGTCCGGGACGTTCGACGCCGAGTCGATCTGGCCAAACCATCCGAGCGAGACGCAGGAGGCCAGCGCAAAGGCAGCCGCCGACGGCGTCGACATCGTCGTCGGCATGGGCGGCGACGGTGTCGTGCATCACGTCGTCAATGGCATCGCCCACTCGGACACCGCCCTCGGCATCATCCCGTCCGGCACGACCAACGTGCTCGGGCGCATCCTGGGTTTGCCCCCCAAGCCCATCCCGGCCGCCCATTTCATCGCTACCAATCCCCCACAACACCGCATTGCGCTCGCCCGTATCGACGCCACCGGCCCGGCGGGCCGGCTCTCGGGATACGCCGTGTTCGCGGCCGGACTTGGATTGGATGCCGAAGTGGTCCGGCAGGCCGAGACGACGCCTCACAAGAAGGTGTGGTTCGGCGGTATCCACTACGCCCGGTCGGCCGGATGGATGTTCCTGAGCAAGTTCCGCAAGCGAGTGCCCACCATGCGCGTCACGAGCGGCGAAAACAAGGCCGACGCCGTTGCCGTCATCACCCAGATCCACTGGCCGTACACCTACTTCGGGCGCACGCCGCTCCGGATCACCCCCCGGCCGGTCACCGGGTTGAGCTCCCTGGTCGTCGAGAAGGTGCCCCCGGCCCGCGCCATCGGCCTGGCCGGGACCGCCATCGCCGGGCGGGGCATCGAACGGGTCCCCGGAATGCACGTCTGGGCCGGCATCGACGAGGTAGCCGTCAGCGCCGACCCTCCCGCCTGGTTTCAAGCCGACGGAGAGCTCCTCGGCGAGCTGAGCGAGCTCCACCTCCGCTTCGCCCCCGATGCACTGGCGGTGGTGGCGCCGAGATAGTGGGGATCGGCAGCCGGGCCTCAGGGGTTGGCGACTCGTGAGGCAGCGGCCGTCCGCCAACCGAGCACGGCCAACAGCGCCAGCACGCCAAGCAAGGCCGGCACGAGACCGAAAGCGGCTCGAATCCCAGCCGTGTCGGCTACCACACCCAGCGTGAGCGGAGCGACAAGCACGGCGCTGCCCCCGGCAATGAAGGCGCGGGCGGAAGCGGCATCGGCGTGACCGGGCGCCGTGCTCATGGCGAGCGCCAGCAGCATCGGGAAGAGCATTGAGATTCCAAGACCGGCAACCACCAGCCCGATCACTGCCGAGAATGCGGACTCGGCAATCAGGAGCACGAGGGCTCCGACGGTGGCGACGGTGATCGAGGTCGCCAGGACCACGGGGGGCTCTGCCTGTCGGGCGATCCTGGCTCCGACGGCGCGTCCGGCCACCATGGCACCGAAGAACCCCATCATCAACAGGGCCGCCGTCGCCTCCGCGGTACCCGCCACATCAACCAGGAATCCTGCTCCCCATGCCGCGATCGACCATTCGGCTCCTACGGCTGGTATCAGCGCCGCCCAGTAGATCCAGTACGAGCGGGAGAGCCTGTATCGCTCGGCCGGGGCGTCCGCGGGTGCCGGTGCCGGGAAGGGTTCGGTGCGCCGGGTGGCCGCAAGGACGATCCAGATGCCCAGCGGGGCCAGGAACGCCGCTCGCCACCCCACCCCCGCCGCCGCGAGGCCTCCGATGAGAAGCGCCGGGACCACCGCCCCGAGACTCATGGCCGTGTTCACCTCGGTGAGGGCAACCGGACGGTGGAGCGGGTGGTGGTCTGAAAGGGCGGCCTGGCCGGTGGTGAGCATGAGAGCACCGGAGGTGCCGACAACGATGCTGCCGATGAGGGTGACGGCGGGATGCCAACCGGCACCGACGATGATCGCACCCGCGGCCACCCCGGTCCCACCTGCCCAGAACAGGAGACGGCGCCCCCAGCGGGCGGTCAGCCGCTCGCTGGAGAAGCCGGCCAGCACGGATCCGGCGGCGAGGGCGGTGAAGTGGAGACCGCCCAGCGTGCGGCTCATGTCGAGGTCCTCGCGTATGAGCGGCATGGCGGGACCGAGCGCCGCGAGCGCGAAACCAAATGCCACGGCCATGCCGTAGGTGAGGATCGTGAACGGGTCTCTCTCGAAGGGCTGCCGGCTCGGGTTGGTCACGTCAGCCGAGGCTAGCTCCGGAGCGTGTCCCGCTTTCCGGTGTGCGCCGACTCGGTTCGGACCTGTTCGCAGTTCCTACGACTCGACCCCGGCCCGGGGCAGCAGGGCCGACACGATCACGATGGCCGTCACCGCCGCGGTGATCATTGCCACCCACATGATCATGGATACCTGGGAGTGAATCTTGAGCGGTGACAGCCACAACGCAGTGAGCGCGACGGCAATCCCGAGGCCGTTGGCAACAATCGGACGCCCGGCCCGGTCGATGGCGCGCAGGACATAGCCGGGACCGTCCCGCCGCGCATTGTCGATGGC
>SHLN01000310.1 GCA_004283105.1 Acidimicrobiia bacterium | reverse complement strand
CCGACAGGCTCCGTATACCCCCCGAAGTCTCAATCAGAAACGAAAGGAACGAGACAATGCGCAAAGCAATTATGACTCTCGTCGCTCTCATGATGCTGGTGGTGCCCGGAACGGCATTCGCCCAGTCGAGCGATGGACAGGTAACCGTCGTGCACGGTGTGCCCGGACTGACCGTCGACGTGTACGTGAACGATGCCCTCACGCTCGAGGACTTCGAGTACGGCACCGTCACCGACCCGCTCACCCTCCCGGCCGGCGACTACGACATCGACATCCGCGGTGCCGACGCCGACCCCGCGAGCGATCCGGTCCTCACCGAGCTCGTCACGCTCCCCGCAGGCGCCAACGCCACCATCGAGGCCAACCTCGACGGAGCCGGCTCCCCCACGATCAGCGTGTGGGTGAACGACATCTCCAACACCGATGCCGGCAACGGCCGGGTGACCGTGCGTCACACGGCAGCAGCCGTCAACGTCGACATCCTCGCCAATGACGGTGTCCTCTTCGGTGACGTGCCGAACGGTGCTGAGGGCGTGGCCGATGTCCCGGCCGCCGACTACAACGTGAAGGTGACCGCCGTCGGCGATCCCTCCACCGTTGTGACCGAAGTGCCCGCCTTGACCATCCCCGAAGGCACGAACGTCATCGTGTACGCCATCGGAGACCTGGGCGCCGGCACCTTCCAGCTCGCCGTCCAGAGCATTGGCGGTCTCCACACCGCCCCCGCCGGCGTGCCCTCTGGCACCGGTGGTGACTTGAGCACCGGCCTCCCGCTGTGGCTCCTCGCCTCAATGGCCCTCGCCGGCACGGCAATCGTTGCCGGTGGCGCAAAGGCCTCCCGCCAGCGCGGCTGACCCCCCAGCCGCCACTCGAAGATAGGGGAGGGCCTTCCACCGGCCCTCCCCTATCTTCCTTTTAACCCACTCAGATCATGAAAAGCGCCGCAGCTCTCATCACCGCCGGAATCCTCCTGCTGACCGTGTCTCTCACCACCTGGGTCCTCACCCTGCCGGATTCAGAGGCGGGCGATCCGGCGGTATTCGAACAAGTACTGGTCTCGCCAACAGTCCCTGTCCCTCCCACTCCCCAAGATCCTGAGCCAGCGGACCCAGGGGGACCGGGCACTGAAGGGACCACGCCCGAAGCCGACACCGTCATTCCGAGGTTCACGATCGGCGAGCACCCCCAAGGGCACAATCGAATACCGGTGAGCATTCGAATACCGGCCCTCGACCAGGAAGCACTCGTTCTTCCGGCCGGAGTCGAGACAAACGGTGACATGGAGGTACCGGACAACGTGAGCGACGTCGCCTGGTACAAGTACGGGTCGGCGCCGGGAGAGCCGGGCTCGGCCGTCCTGGCCGCCCACGTAGACCTCGCCGGCCAGGGCCCGGGCGTCTTCTTCGAGCTCGGCACGCTCGATCCGGGCAATGTCATCTACATCGATTTCGACGACGGCTCCACTGAGTCCTACCGGACCGAGGCCCGCGCCGTCTACGACAAGGACTCTCTCCCCACCGACGCCATCTTCAGTCGCGAAGGACCACCGGTCCTGACGCTCATCACCTGTGGCGGCGACTTCAACCGGTCCATCCGGCGCTACGACTCGAATATCGTGGTCTACGCCGTCCCGTTCGACGACCCGGCCCCCACCACCACCTGAAAGGACATTCCATGCCCGTAGTGAACAAGACCGTCACTATTTCCCGACCCCCGGAGGAAGTGTTCGACTACCTTGCCGCGTTCGAAACCACAGCCGAATGGGACCCGGGAATCGTGGAGGCCACCAGAACGAGTGACGGCCCTATCGGAGTGGGCTCAACGTTCGACCTCGTCTCCGACTTCCGGGGACGCAAGGTTCCGGTCACCTACGAGATCACCGAGTACGAGCGACCGAGCCGCTTCGTCATCGTCGGTACCAACCCGCGGTTCACCGGGATCGACGAGATCCGCTTCTCGCCCGACGGCGACGGAACCCGGGTCGACTACACCGCCGACTTCCGCATGCAAGGCTTCGCCAAGCTGTTTGAGCCGTTCATGGGTGGCATGTTCGAGAAGCTCAGCGTGGAAGCCATGGAGGGGTTGAAAGAGACGCTGGGGTAGCAGCCCATCCGGTCTTCCTTCGTCCTGGGTGGCTAGATGCTCCACTCGAAACCGGTTTCCTTCTCGGACCGG
>SHLN01000309.1 GCA_004283105.1 Acidimicrobiia bacterium | reverse complement strand
GGCGGGCGGCATCAGGGACAAGGGACGAGGGACGAGGGTCGAGGGACTGGCTACTACTCTCGCCCTCCATGCCCACCACGGAGAACCCCACCCGCGATCGCGCCCGTCTTGTGCTCCGGCGGCTCAAGCGTCGCTATCCGGAGATCGGGACTGCCCTCGACTATCGGAACCCGTGGGAGTTGCTCGCCTCCACGATCATCTCGGCGCAGACCACCGACGAGAACGTCAACTCGGTGACGCCCACCCTGTTCGAGCGATGGCCGACGGCGGCGGCGCTGGCCGGGGCCCGGGCAGAAGATGTGGAGAAGGTGATCTTTTCGACCGGCTTCTACCGGCAGAAGACGAACTCGATCATCACGATGTCGGCCGACCTCATGGAACGATTCGGGGGAGTGGTGCCCGACAACCTCGATGACCTTGTCACCCTGCAGGGGGTCGGCCGCAAGACGGCGAGCGTCGTTCTCGCCGAGGCGTTCGGGAAGCCGGCCATCGCCGTCGACACCCATGTGAAGCGCCTCGCCAATCGGCTCGGCCTCACCGATCACGCCGACCCGACCAAGATCGAATTCGACCTCCGGGAGCTCTACGACCGGCGCCAGTGGGCCGGGATATCGATGCGTTTCATCCAGTTCGGCCGGGACGTCTGTAACGCCCGCAAGCCGCTCTGTTACGAGTGTCCGCTCAACGAGTTGTGCCCGTACCCGGACAAGACGCCTCCCCCCGGGTGACACACCCGCGCCGGGCACACGATCGGCTCATCCTGGCTCTCGGCCTGCCTGCTCTTGGAGCACTGGCGGCGGATCCTCTTGTCAGCCTGGTCGACACGGCCTTCGTGGGCCGGCTGGGGACCAGCTCGCTGGCCGCCCTCGGGATCGATGCGGCCATCTTCGCCCTGGCCTTCTTTGCCTTCAACTTCCTGGCCTACGGCGTGACTCCGCTCGTCGCCAAAGCAATTGGGGAGGGAGACACCGATAGGGCCGCCCGGGTGGTGACGAACGGTCTCGTGGCCGCCATCGCCCTCGGCCTGCTCGTGACCGCGGTCCTCCAGCTCGGGGCCGGACCGATCCTCGATCTCATGGGTGCCTCAAACGAGGTTGCCTCCGAAGCTTCCGGGTACCTGAGGATCCGGGCGCTGGCGGCTCCGGCGGTGCTGATCATCACGCTCGGACACGGGGCCTTTCGGGGACATCAGGACACCCGAACGCCGTTCTACGTCACGCTTGCGTTCAACCTCGTCAATCTGGTGCTCGATCCACTGCTCATATTCGGGGCCGGCTGGGACCTCGCCGGTGCGGCCGTGGCCACCCTCATCGCCCAATGGTTTGGCGCCGGGCTGTTCCTCGTGCTTCTGCGGCGGCGCGTCGGTTTGCGTTTCGGCGGGGTCGAGTCGGGCGAAATGCTCGGGTTGCTCCGGGTGGGCCGGGACGTCGTCATACGGTCGGCCGCTCTGCTCGCCACGTTCACGATTGCCACGCGGGTGGCCGCCACCATCGGAGATGCCGAGGTCGCCGCCCATCAGGTGGGAATGCAGATCCTCATCTTCCTGGCCCTCTCCATAGATGCCCTTGCCATTGCCGCCCAGAGCTTGATTGCCCGCTTTGTCGGGGAGGGGCGGCGCACCGACGCCTGGGATGTCTCCGTGCGGCTCCTCCAGCTTGGCGTTGTCGTTGGCGTCGCGTTTCTCGTGGTGCTCGTGCTCACCCGTTCGATCGTGCCGGGCTGGTTCACCAACGAGCCCGAGGTGCGCGAGGCGATCGGGAGTGTGTGGCTCATCCTGGCCGTGATGCAGCCGCTGGCCGCCCTTGTCTACGTTTGGGATGGGATCGTCATGGGAGCGGGGGCATTCGGGTATCTGGCTTGGGCGATGGTCGTCTCGGGTGTTGCCGCGGTCGCCGTCCTCGTCGTGGTTGTACCGCTCGGCTGGGGCTTGCCGGGTGTCTGGTGGGCGATCGGGCTCTTGAACATCGTGCGCGCCGCCACCCTCGGGTGGTGGCATCTACGGCCCGCCTCTTCACTGCGTCCCGGGGTGGGGGCCGCTTAACCCGGCTCCGTTCCCCCGGCGGGACCTGTGTCTTTCACGACGGGTAGGGTGGCCACCGGGTCCGTCTGAGCAGCCTCGTCCGTCTGTACGACCTGGACGGCGCCCTGGGGTGGAGCCGTCGGCGTGGCGTCGTGGTGGAGGA
>SHLN01000131.1 GCA_004283105.1 Acidimicrobiia bacterium | reverse complement strand
GGCTCATCTATCTCTAGCTGACCCAGCATCCGCATCCCATTCTCCAGTTCGACGATGCCGAGGCCAAGCGTAGCTACGTCGTACTGCGCCGGCAGGTTATAGACCCGCGTGAACGTGAGCAGTGTGCCGCTCTTGGGCAATGGAACCGTGTCGAACTCGAAAAAGTCGTTCTGTTTGCATCCCTTGCACACCATGCGGAACGGATAGTGCATCGTGTCGCACAACCGGCACTTGTAGGCATAGATCTCGCGAGCCATTAGTCCTCCCTCACAAACGTGAGACACACCACGTTGTTGCCGAATCCGCCGAAGTTGAGCGTGAGGCCGATTCTGGCCCCCTCGACCTGGCGCTTGCCACCGTCTCCGCGCAGTTGGGTAACGATCTCCCAGGCCTGGGCAACACCGGTTGCGCCAACCGGGTGGCCGCGCCCCTTGAGTCCGCCACCGACATTGATGGGGATCTTGCCCCCGAGCGCGGTTTCGCCTTTCTCGAGTGCCAGGTGACCTTCGCCCTTCGGAAAGAACCCCACTTCTTCACTCTCGACGATCTCGAGAATTGTGAACGCGTCGTGCAGTTCCGCCACGTCGACGTCGTCGGGCGTGAGCCCCGCCATCGCGAACGCATCCTCCGCCGCCTTGCGAACAGCCAACAGGTCGGTCGGTTCCTCCCGCTCGAACACTGCGTGGGTATCGGTTGCCTGGCCGATGCCCGAGAGCTTGATCATGGGCCGCCCCAACTCCTCGGCCTTCTCCTTCGAAACGAGAATGATGGCCGCCCCGCCGTCAGACACCGGGCAGGCATCGAAGAACCGCAGCGGTTCGGCGACGTACGGATTGTTGGTCATCGCCTCAGGAGAATCGAGGATGCCTTCCATCGATATCTCTTGCTGCAGGTGAGCCCACTCGTTGTTGAGCGCAGCGTTCTGGTTCTTCACCCCGACCATGGCCAGATGCCGTTCGGTCACGCCGTACTTCTCCATGTACAGGCGGGTGAACATTGCCGCATGGGCCGGCAAGGTCACACCGTAGATGTACTCGGTGAGAGGATGGGTGAGCGTGGCGATGAAGTCCGTCGCTTCGAGGTTGTTGACCTCCCGCATTCGCTCGACCCCGGCAACCAGGACGACGTCGTCGAGCCCGGAAGCCACCGCCTGGAAACCGGCCTTGATCGCAGCGGCACCAGAGGCCGGGCCGTTCTCGATGGCGGCGGCACCGGCCGGCAGCAAGCTCAGGGTGTCGGCCACCGCACTGGCCAGGGCGGTCTGATGATTCACACGGGGCGCTCCCATGTTGGCGACATAGAGCTGGTCGACCTCAGTTACCCCGGCATCCTTGAGCGCCATCATCGACGCATAGGCGGCAATTTCCGAGAGCGGGTACTCGAGGCGGGTGAAGGTCGTTATGCCGATACCGGCAACGTAGACGTCACGCATCTTGCGCCCCCTTCTCCATCTCCCATCGCTGCGCAACGAGGGCGGTGGCGGTCGGGTCGTAGAGCGCCCGGGTCGCCGCCAGTGGATCCAGCGGCGGGGTCGGCGGGTCACTGGGCGGCAGGATCTTCTCCATGGCCTTTTCGAGCAGCTCGGGTGGGACCGGCCGGCGACCGACTACGAGAGAAGCACGGGCCCGATCGAATAGCTCCCGGGTGAGAGCCCACGACGGAACCCCGCCCAGCTCGTGCGGGATATCGAAGCGCTTCTCGAGCTTGTACTCGATCATCCAGCGGCGGAATCCAATGGGCGATTCGGCAACGATGAGCACTTCGTCGTGTCCGAGTGCGTCGATGTGATACTCCATCTTGGCGGCGAAGCCATGGGCACCGATCCGCAGTCCCCGCCTCAGCGCCAGGGTGTGCAGCGACAAACCCAGCTTGGGCGTCACTTGCCGGCCGTTCACGATGGCTGCGAGTTCGCCGTCCACCTGCAAGGCCAGCACGTACTGGTCCTGGAACCGGTGGGTGTAGTAGCCGATGAGCTCGGCGTAGACCCGGGCGGCGACGACGTCGTAGTAATCGCGCTCGACGTGAATGAGCGGCTCGACATGCTTCAGCAGGTCGGGGATTTCATCACGGAATACCTGGCGAACCACGACCGGCTCGCCACTGGCCAGCATCATGTACTTCGGCTCGTACGGTGCCATCGGTGATTCCACCGGCCGAAGGATCTTCTCTAGATCAACGGACATTTCCTATCCACTCCTTCTGCTTGAGGATGTCAAGGCTTCGGGGCAGCCATCGGGTGCCTGCCAGAAAGATACGGGGCCGCGACGATCGTGTCATTGGCACCTGCTGCCGAACCAACCCATCATTCGACGTCATACATAGACGAACCATTGCGTGTTTGAGGCCCTCCCTCACTCGACGGTCGCTGCCAGAGCATTGATTCCATCGACGAAGCATTCGATCGGCGCCTCAACCAGTCCGGCTCCGACCATTCCGGTACCGGGGACCTTGCCGGCCACGCCGGTGTTGATCTGGGGAAGCACCCCGGTACGGACCACCCGAGCGGCATCGATTCCCGTCGGGGTTCCCCGAAACTCCAGCATCGGGATCTGGTAGGCGTGGTGCTCGGCCAGCGTGATCTCGTACATTGCCTGCGTGCGTCGAACGGCACCGGCAGCCGTTCCACCCACAAATCCGACGATGGCGGGAGCTGCCGCCATCGCGAACCCTCCAAGACCTACGGTCTCGGTGATGGTTGAGTCACCGATATCGGGGCTGGCGTCCGCTTCGGTGAATGCCCCCAGGTAGAGGCCGTCGACGGGCGGGGCCGGGGCGGTGAACCACTGGTCGCCGGTGCCCGACAACCGGACCCCAAAGTCCGTGCCGTTGCGGGCCATGACCGTCACGAGGCTCGAAGCAGGCACTCCGGCGGCTGCGTCGGAGCCGAGCTTGCCGGCGGCCATCACGAGGTTGAGCATGAAGTGATCGTTGCCGTCGATGAACGTGAACACGTCGAGCCGTTGATCGGTCGGAGCATCTGCTCCATCAACGAGGGCGGCTCCGATTTCCCGAAGGAACAGTGACGTCACCGCCCGGTTGCGGTTGTGCCCGTCATCCCCCATTTGGAGTGCCTGGGCGATGAGCGACTGGAGGTCAATCGGGCCCCGGTGCCGGAGAACGGCACCGAGCACCGGGCCGAGCACTTGATCCATCCACTGGAGCCGCTCGATCACCTCGGGCGCGAATGCACCGTACCGCAACACCTTCCCGAGTCCCTCGTTGAGGGTTGAGTAGGAAATCCCGTCGCCAGCGCCGTCGGCTACCACGGCGACGGGCATCGAGGGCGAGGTGACCCCAGCCATCGGTCCAACGGCGCCGTGGTGATGGCAGGGCGACAACTCGACCTCTCCGGCCGCTGCCTTAGCGGCGGCGTCGTCGGGATCGTTGGCAAGCCCCTCGTAGAGCATGGCCCCGATGATGGCCCCCCGCATTGGCCCGGAAGCCCGTTCCCACGTGAGGGGCGGCCCGGCGTGGAGAAACGTCCGGTCGGTCATGCCGGCGAACACGTCTCGGGCCACCTGCACGTCGACGAGTTGCGGACGCACCGCCAGCATCCGTTCGATGGCAGTGGCGTTCGCCTCCGGCATCCGGCCGTCGGCCACCAGGCTGGCAAGCGCCGGCGCGGCCGCCCGGGGAGGCTGCCAATCGGCCCGTGACACTGCCGCTCCCTGTTGCTCGATGGAGTCGGCCAGCATGTCGGTGCCGGCGGTGGCGACCACCGGATCGGTATCGAGAAGGTTGCTCAAATTGGTCATGTCGAAATCCTTGTTGTGACGAGGCGGACGGCCTCTCTGGTGGCGGCCGCGTTGGAGAGCCAAACTGAAGCGCCGGCCTCATTGAGAACGCGAGCCTGCGCATCGCGTCCCTGCGGATCGCCCCTGGTTCCACACAACGAGACCACCACTGCCACTCCGGCGTCGGTCGCCCGCATGATTTCGGGGGCCAGTTCGGGGGCCGGATCGGCGTTGGCGCCGTACCCGAGGACCACATCCATCAGGATGACACCGACGGACTCGTCGGCGGCTGCTTCGATCAGCCGGTCGATACGCACCGTTTGGTCGATCATCGGATGGGCTCGCCCCTGGGTGTACTCATCGTCTCCGTAGTCCACGAAGGTGTGGCCCGGGTCGTCCTCTTTCTTGCCGATCTCCCCCAACTGTGGCGACGCCACGAAGCGAGCCTCGTCGCGCAGGGTGCCGCCCGAGAAGAGGCCACGAAGCAGCCCCGGACGATGATCATCCTGATCGGCCGGCCACGACCCATAAGCGGGTTGATCCATCCCGAGGTGAGCCAGGACCTCACCGGCACCCTCCTCGAGGGTGTTCTCGCCCATGAACGTCACGACCACCGGTTTGCTGCATTCGGCGGCTGCGGCCCGCACCTTCGCTGCCACCGGTGCGGCCGGCGGCTTCGAAATGACGACGATGACCTCGGTGGCCGGATCCTGATCAAGCGCGGCCAGCGCCTGCAGCGTCGAAATCGCCCCGACCTCCTCTGACAGATCATGGCTTCCGGTGCCGAGCGCATGACGAACCCCGGCACCGGCATCGTCGAGCAGACAGCACATCTGTTGAATCCCGGTTCCGGAAGCACCGACCATCCCCACCGGGCCCGGCTGCATCGCGTTGGCAAAGCCGAGACCGAGGCCGTTCACGATGGCAGTGCCGCAGTCGGGTCCCATCACCAGCAATCCGTGCTCGGCGCCGTAGGTCTTGAGCACAATCTCCTGGGCTACTGGAACGTTGTCGCTGAAGATCATGACGTGGCGGCCTGTCTCGAGTGCTTCCATTGCCTCGACGAACGCGTGCTCCCCGGGAACGGACAACAGAACGATGTTGGCCCCGTTCACGTCCCCCGCCGACCCGGCAGTCTTGGGAGGGGGTACATCCAGCCCGCCAGATGATGCCGGCCTGTGGGTCAACGCCGAGTCGAGAGCGACGCGGGCTTCGGTGATGGCGTCTTCCGTCTCCGCTCGCACCGCCAGCAAGAGGTCATTTGGCCCGGCGCCAGACGCGGCATCTGTGTCGAAACCCATGTCGGCGAGCAAACTGAGATTGAGTTCGGTCGCCATCGCCACGAGTGCGTCGGCTACACCCGTGACTCCCTGCAATGCCTTGCTCGCCTGCATCAATCGAACCGAGTCGTGATAGCGGCCCGGTTGAATCTCCACCCGAGAAATCATGGACGACCTCCAGAAGTCGGCGTTGTCGCCTCTTGAACATATAGACCAGCTACCGCCAGTGCATTAGGGTCTATTGCCGTGAACGCCACCGATTCACTGTCATATTCTTACCAAAACCATCCGCTGACGCTCCGTGAAGTGCTCGAGGCCCCCAATTTCGACGGCACGAAGGTCCTTGGCGGCCGGGCGGGACTCGATCGGGTGGTGGCCTCGGTAAATGTCATGGAGAACCCCGACATCATCCCGTGGGTCAAACAGGATGAGCTGCTCATCACCGTCGGGTATTCGTTGCTGGGCGCCGACGCCGACCTCGCGGCACTCATCGGAGAGCTTGCCGACCGCGACTTGGCAGGCTTCGGCGTCAAGCTCGGTCCCTACATCGACGAAATCGACCCGGAGGCGCTCGAGGTAGCCGAACGACGCAGCTTCCCGATCCTGGCGCTGCCCCCGACCGTCTCGTTCGATGACCTCATCGCCGACGTGTACCAGAGCCGGGACTCCCTCCTGCTCGGGGGCATGCATCGCAAGAGCGACCGCGAGCAGGAACTCATGAACGTAGCGCTGGGAGGCGGAAGTGCAGCCGACATCGCCGAACGCCTCGCGGAGTTGGTGCACTGTGAGGTCATGGTCTTGGGCCTCGGCCAGGAGATCCTCGCCCACCGGCTTGGGAATGGTGGGACACCCCCACAACGCGACCCCCACGACAGCCTCCAATTCGATGCCGCCATCAGCGCACCGATCGTGTTCGGATCAACCTATGTGGGCCAACTGCATGTGTTCCCCGGCGGCGATGGGGACGGCGACTTCTTCCCGGGCCTTGTTCCGACCTGTGCACAAATCATGGCGCTGGCTGCCTCCCGGGAGATTGCCGTGGCGTCGGTGGATCGCCAGTTTCGGGCTGAGTTTCTAGAACAGGTGCTCCTCAACCGGCTCGAGAGCGACGAAATCACACGTCGCTGCCAGGCCCTCGAGTGGCAGCTGCATCTCCCATCGGTCGTGCTCGTCCTCTCCCCCGCCACGCTCGATGCCACCCCCTACCTGGAGCGCGCCCGGGACATGCTGGATTGGGCATTGCGACCGCGCGGACTTCATGCCCCGCTCGCAATCCTCAACGGCGAGCTGGTGGCCATCGTCGGTACCGGCGGGAACTCGTCCAATGACCCGGAGACGGTGGCCGTCGAAGCGGCCCGGGAGGTGATCGGACGTTCAGTCCACGGATTGTGGTCGGCCGGCATTAGCGACCGCGTCGAGGGTGCGGCCGGCCTCGAGCGCGGATGGTTCCAGGCGCGGATGGCATCCAAAGTGACCCGCTCCGTGCGAGGCGTCGGCCAAGCCGGCAGATTCGCCGAACTCGGCATCTACCGGCTCCTCATAGACATCGACCCGAGCCGGCGGGAAAGCTTCGCCCGAGAGGTGCTCGGCGAGCTCTACGAGCCGGTCGAAGGAAAGGCGGAGCTGAGGCGCACGCTCGCCGTGCTGTTGGATTCGAACATGAACCTGGCTGAGACCGCGCGGACGCTCCATTACCACTACAACTCGATTCGATACCGAACCACCCAACTCGAAAAGATGCTGGGACCGTTTCTCTCAGACCCGACCCGGCGCCTCGAACTCCATGTAGCTCTACTCATCTCCGAGATGGTCAATCCGGTGAACGAGGAATAGCCGACCGGTTCAGTCCGGAATGCTGCCGGCTTGCTTCATCGCCTCGAGGTCGACGAGGCGGCCATGACTGACCACGGCCGTCGGTGGGGCCTGGAATCGGAGTACCTCGGTGACGGTGGATGGGCCATGGACGACCAGGTTGGCCGGGTTCCCGACCGCCAGCCGGTAGCCGGCAACGTTCATGCCCACTCCCCCATTGATGGTGACCGAATCGTAAAGCCGTTCCTGGCCCTCATCGGTCATCATCCACAACAGGTGGCATCCCAGGAAGGCCACCTCCATCATGTTGTTGCGTCCGAATGCGTAGTAGGCGTCCGAGATGTCGTCCTGACCGAGGATGACGTTGATGCCCGAGTCGAGGAGCTCACCGACCCTGGCGTGGAGCGGCCCGGTGTGAGGATCTGATACGACCGACACGCCGGCTTCCCGCAGCACTTCGACGAGGCGACCGAAGTACGAGTCGCTGTAGAGATGCATGGCCCGACAGTGATGGGCAAGCGCCCGGCCATGCCAGCCGCGGTCGATGGCTTCCTGGGCCATCGTCTCGAGGGTTCGCAGTTCCGGATCGCCTGCGTCGTCGAGCAACATCGAGACGTCGGCGTCGAACTCGACGGCGAGGTCGAATGCGGTCC
>SHLN01000308.1 GCA_004283105.1 Acidimicrobiia bacterium | reverse complement strand
GCGAGCCTCGTGCTCGCGCTCGGCAACCTCGTGCAGGTCGATGGGAGCCGCCATTAGCCGTCACCTCTTTCCGATGCCACGCCGACCGGCTCGGGCACCACGATCGCTTCCAATGCCGCCAGGACGGTCTCGGCCCCTTCGCGGCCGGTGACCTCTCCGTCGAGCAGGACGACCGGGGCGAGGCCGCACGACCCGAGGCAGCGGGCGGTCTTCAACGTGAGCAGGCCGTCCCCGGTGGTGGTGCCGGCCGCCACGTCATAGGCAGCGGCCACCCCGGCAACGATGTCGTCGGCACCCTTGACGAAGCAGGCAGTACCCGTGCAGACCGTGCAGGTGTGCTCGCCGGGTGGATCGAACGTGAAGAGCTGATAGAACGTGGCGACGCCGTACACCATCGACGGGGGGAGGCGCAGCGCACGGGCCACGTAGAGGAGGATGCCCTCGTCGAGAAAGCCAAAGACATCCTGGGCGATGTGGAGGGTCTCGATGAGCTGGTCCTGGGCGTAGCGAGTTCGCTTCAGGTGCTTGTCGACCACGGCGAACCGGTTGTCGCCCGACGGATGCTGATCCGCCTCTCGTTGCGGGGCTCCTGATGTGACCTCAGCCATGGCACCTCACTCGACGTTGAGACCACCATGGCCAACTCAACCGGGCCGAGACAGGGACCAAGGTCCCGAAGCCCACGGGTCTCTTCCCAAATCCGACCGCGCCGGCGCACGATGCGCCTCGTGACCGATTCGAACAGAGCTAGGCCGCAATCAACGTCGGCGGACGGCGAGGCGCGCTCAGCTTCGGGAAGCACCGGCCGGGGCAGGAGCGACGGCACCGATCGGTTCGGCCTCCTGTTGCGTCCACGCACGGGCCACCGCAAAGGCCTCCACAGCTCGATGCCGGAGCTCGGCCACCGGCTCAGCGAGTCGCTCCCGGGCCGCCGCCAGGTCGTCGACCAGGGCCGCAAGGGGCCCCGCCAGCACCTCCAGGGCAAAGGGCCGGTTGATGTCCACGGTGTAGTCATCGAGGGCCAGCGCCGACGACAGCTCGCGGACCTTGACGTCGTAGGCGAGCACGAACGCGGGCACATCCAGGATCGAGGCCATGACGATGGCGTGCAGACGCTCGCTGACCACCAGATCGCAGTCGGCGATGATCCGGGCGGCCTCTCCGGGCGTCGACGGGGTGTGGTGCACGAACCGTATCCCCGGCAGGCGGTCGGCGAAGGACCGCAGCACCGAGGCATCGTCGTGATCCTTGAACCGCGACTGCATCGGCAGGGCGTGAATCTCGAGGGAGTGTGAGCCGGCGAGTCGCCGCAAAGCCTGAGCGAGATGAGACGTGAAGTGGTCCCAGTTGGCCGGGTTCTCGATGGCGTAGTTGAGATTGAGCCCCATCCGCAGAGGGCCGGGCCGGCGCTCCTTCTTCGATCCACCGAGAAGCCACTCGGCGGAGGCGGAGAAGACGGCGTCCGCCGCCAGCTCGGCATCGACGCCCAGGGCTCGGCACAGGTCCAGGGAGCCCTGGTCGCGCACGGTTACGAGGTCCATCTGGCGCAGGATGAGGCGGGCCAGTCGAGTCCCGGCGGGCGTTGTGATCGGCCCGACCCCGATGTTCAACATCGATACCGGACGCCGCGCCACCCGGCGGGTGAAGAGGGCGATGGCGAGCACCATGAGCAGGGTGGCGTACCGATTTCGCCCGGTGGTGGCGTAGAGCTCCTTGACGATGCTTCCGCCGCCGAACACCACCCGGTCCGCCCGCCATAGGTGGCGGAGCAACGAGCGCCGGCCGCGGGCGGTATCGATGAGCTCGAACGAGTACCGGTTGCCCAGTTGCGCAGCCGTGAACTCGGTGTCGTAGGTGTTGATGACGTAGTGAGCCCCGGACCCGAACTGGTTGAGGAACGTCTCCAACAGGAGTTCGTCGCCGATGTTGTGCTGGCCGTGGGTTCCAAGGAACACCACGTTCGGGAGGGTTCGGTCAGTCATGGGTGTCGCCTTTCGGGTCGGTTTCTTTCGTTGAACTGTCTTCGTCGTTGCGGGGTCGGCTATGGGAGCGAACCACAAGGGTGGCGCCGCCGAGCAATCCGCCGGTGAGCACAAGGACGATCCAGTCGTAGCGGAACCCACCACCGTCCTCGGGCTCGAGCCCGGTCACCCCCGCCGCGGCCAGTGAACGCAGCTCCTCATTGCTCAGGTTC
>SHLN01000130.1 GCA_004283105.1 Acidimicrobiia bacterium | reverse complement strand
CCCACTCCGCTTCGCTACGCGGGAGGGGAAAAGCGGCTCAGCTGCGTGGCAACGCCTTGCGTTGCCTGCATCCCAAAGGGTTGCCTACTACTTCGCCGAGACGGTGAATTCGATGCGGCGGTTTTGCTCACGGCCTTCGGGGGTGGCGTTGTCGGCGATGGGCTGCTGCTCGCCGTAGCCCACCGCGGTGAGGATCGTTTCGTCGACTCCACCATCGGCGAGATAGGCAACGACGGCTTCGGCCCGGGCCTGGCTCAGGCGTTGATTGGAGGCCGCGCCGCCGGCGCTGTCGGTGTGACCGCCCACTTCGACTGTCACGCCAATCGCGTTTGTCAGGACCGACACCGCCTCATCGAGAATCGCCTGGCCCTCGGCCGTGATATCGGCGCTCCCCGATTCGAATGTGATGCCCGCCAGATCGAGATCCTCCAGCCCCCGCTCGGTGGCGTCCGTGATGACACCCTCATCGACGACCTCGAGGTCGTTGACGAGGGTCAGATCGGGTGCGATTGCACCAGCAACTGCCGACCCGATCCGCTCTTTGGCTCCCTCGCTCGCCACCTGACCGAGCAACGTGTACTCGCCACCCACCACGCCGATCCCCAGGACTCGCACATCGCCGAGCTCACCGAAACTCGCCAGGACACCGTCGAGCCAGGAGGCATCCGTTTCCGCATTCGCCTCGAACGCCGACCCGCACTCCCCAACGAAGCTGTCCCGGCACGAGGCGCCGAGCCGATCAAGATCACCCTGAGCTGCCAGGCGCGCCAGCAGGAGCACATTCCCGTTGTCGATGCGGCTGAGACCGAGGGCCGGCTCGCCCGGTGTGGCAAACAGCGCCGCAAATCGGTCGGGCTCTCCAAACCGCGTCCCGAACCGTTCGATCTCCATGCTGCGGATCTCGGCGATAGCGGCGTCGAGCTCGGTTTCGGGTGGTGCCGTCGTCGTTGTGGTTGCGGCCACGGTCGTGGTGGTAGTCATAGGAGCCACCGTCGTGGTCGTCGTCGAGGGCTGAGTGGCAACGGTTGTAGAGGTCGGCGCGTCGGCGTCAACGTCGGCGCCGCCACCGATGCCGTCAAGCCAGAGGTAGACGAGCCACGCGGCGATCACGGCCAGGATCAGTACAAGAAGAACACCGCCCCGGCGGCGCCTGCGGTCGGCAACTTCGATAGTCATAGCGCCCGCACTCTAGGAAGAGTTCCAGCGACCGTTGGCCGCCGGCCGATGACCGTTGACCGTTGACCGGCCGGGCGAAGCCCGGCCTCAGTACCGCAACACCGCCGCCAGGTGGCCGTCGCCGGGTACCTCGTCGGGCGCGACGGCGAACACCGTTCCACCCCGGAGCCACGCCTGGGCGGCCGCGGCGTCCAACAGGTCAACGTCCCCGGCCTCCGGGGTGTCGTGGATGTGGATCGCCTCGGTCACCTCGTCCCAGGTGCCCCATAGGTGCTTCCCGATAGCCACGAAGAGCGTGTCGACCCGGCCCTGATGGGCCGCCCTGATGGCACGCTTGACGTCGGCGGTGCCGGTCGGCGTGTCGGCCACCGCCAGATACCTCGCCTTGGCGGTCTCGGAATCCTTGTCGAACAACGGGGTAACGATCTCCCAGGCGCGGGCGTGGAGCTCGTCCGTGCTCACGCGTTCTGGACTCCCGACCACCCCCTCGGCCATCACATGCGGATACTCGGTCACCTCCCGGTAGAGCGGGAGGAGGTAGTCGACGCCTGCCAGAACAAGCGGAGCTCGCTCGTCCTTGAGGATCTCGTGCAGACCGGCGTCGATGAGCCGGAAGTACCGCTTGATGTCGTCCTTGGGATCGTCTTTCCCGAGACCCTGGCCGTGGAAGATGGCGCGAGCTCCCCCGCCGCCGTGTGACTGAAGTGACGGCTCGCGATCGTCGTATTGGAGCGCATCGCGCAAGCTGGCGGGAACACCGGATAGACGCACCTCACCGACCGAGTACCGACCACCCCGGAACAGCTTGACGTACTTCTGGCTGAGGCCGAGCACGTAGAAATGGTCCCTGGAGCTCATCATCGGTAGGAGCGGCTTGAGATGGAAGTGATCGGCAACGACCACGAGGTCCTCGAAGGCAACCGGCAGCGTGTACGACTCCGCGAAGTCCGGAGCGAGGAACAAAGCGAGACCATCGCCCTGATGACGCCAGAACGAGCTGTCCGCCTCGAGGTCGTGAGCCGGCTTGGTGATCGAATCCACTCCCCGGACGCCGAGATCACTCAGCCGTTGCTCTGCTTCCCGGAGAAGGTTCTTCAACCGGATCGGATTCTGCTGCACCTCACGGCCGGCCCGTTCGGTCGGCAAGAACACAGAAACACAGGGCCCGGCCTGTGTTTTCAGAAGATTGTCGAGGTCTGGTCGGTCGAAAATGTCCACGCAACGCCTCTCGTTCGCTTCACACTCACCCTACCCCGGCCGGGAGGGAGGCGAGCAGGGCCAAAGGCCTCAACTAGTGGTGAACGGGACCGCCTTGACCACGTAGGTCCTGGCAGCCTTGTCGTGAAGCCCCTGGCGCTTGGCGTCCAACACAAACCACAGGCCAATCAGGAGTGAGATGAACAGACCGTAATTCGGGAGGATGATGGCCGGCACCGCCAGGACTCCCCACCTCATGAATGACGAGTTCCGCACCGGGGGTGCGTCTCCGTCGACGCCGATCACCTTGATTCTGGCCACCATCTTCCCCGCGGTCTGGCCGCGCAGGTAGGTGAGCGGCACCTCGTAGAGACCCCAGATCACAACAGGTACCCATTGAAGGATGAGCTGACCGCCGGTGGGAATGTCGACCTCGGCCGGGTCGTCGACACCGAGGTCGAGCTCGTACAGATTGACGACGATGACGAACAACACAACGAACACGACCGCTCCGATCATCGTGTCGATGGCGCGAGCTCCCAGCCTGCTGCCGAGCGAGGCAAGATCGAGATCCATCCGGTCGTCTGGTTGTTCGGAAATCGGTTCCATCTCACGCTTTCCCATCGCGGCCTGAACAAGGCGAAACCCTAGCTGTCGCCTGCCTCAATAGCCTCCTCGTTGAGCTGGTCGCGCCCATGGATCGCCCATGCGAGCCCTTCTGATGGATCCGCCGCGGCCAGGCCGAGATGCCAGCCGCCCACCAGGCCATGGGGTTCCCACCGCCACCATTCGAGCCGGGTGCCGGCCGCCTCGACATCCTGAGCGCTGGGAGGCCACTCGAGGTCGGCGAGTGCCGCCACCGATGCCCAGGCAGCAGACCGACCGACCGGGCCACCCCGCCTCGACCCGTAGGCGCCTCCGTTGGCTCCGGCCCAGCCCATCAATGCCAGTGCTTGCCCGAAGGTCACCGGGGCTCCATCGACCGGGCCGGGAGCAGCCGAGACGATCGCATCTCGCACCGATCCATCCACCGTCACAACGTGCGCCAGGCCGTCCGACTCCTCTACCCAGGTCCGCACCAGCCCGAAGAGTGCGTCTTCTGAATCGGGGTCATCTGCCGGGACCACTTCTCCGCTTGCGGCAATCGGTTGAAGGGGGATGGGTCCGGGAGCCGGAAAGTCCGCTCGATCAGACCGGTAGGTGGCTGCTTCGTAGCGTGGCTCCCAGTCCATGAGCTCCAGCGGTGTACCGAGCAATTCGACATCGAAATCACCGTCGACGGACTCGCCCCGCAAGGCGCGCTCGGCCGCGACCAGTGTCCGCATGCGGCGGGACTCGAGGTGCGGACCGATCTCGGCCCACGTATGGGTGGAGGCCGCTACTTCCCACAGCGGCCCGAGGGCAAACCGACCCGCCCCATCCCTCACAACCTCCGCCGCTAGCTCGGCCGGGGCCTCCAGTGCCTGGCGATAGTCGACGAACTGCACCACACCAAAGAGCTGTCTTCCCCGTGATTCGGCCTGGATGCACCGGTACCGTACCTCGGCCAGTCCCTCCCACTCCCGGGCGGCACAGAGGCCGTCGATGAACCGGATCAAGCCGTCTGAGTCGCTTGCTTCTACGAGGTCGACAAGCCGGGTCCGGTCCACGTCAGTTGCGCGGCACCTCGGACCACGGAAGGTCCTTGTCGGTGCGCGGCTCGCCGGGAAGGCCCAGCACCCGCTCCCCCAGGATGTTCTTCATGATCTCGGTGGTACCACCCTCGATGGAGTTGGCCCGGGAACGGAGGAACGACCAGCGGATGTCGCGTTCGGCCTGGAATTCGTCGGGAGCTCGATACTCATATGAGGGGAAGAGCATCCCGTCCGGCCCCATGAAGTTGACGGCCCACTCATAGATCTTCTTGTTGAGCTCGGCACCCTGCAGCTTGCCGGTCGAGCCCTCGGGCCCGGGCGTTCCCTTCGAGCGATTCTGCCCGGCCCGGATGGCAGTGAGTCGATTGACCTCGGCTTCGATCCAGAGCCGGCTGAGGGCGTCGCGGTCGGCCGGATCACCGCCGCCTCGTTCCTTCCACAGGTCCATCGCCTCACCGATGGGGCCACTCTGGCGGGGTCGAATGAACGACCCGATCGCCACCCGCTCATTCATGAGCGTCGTCAGCGCGACTCGCCAGCCATCCCCGACCGCACTGAGGCGGTTCTCGTCGGGAATTCGTACATCGGTCAGGTATACCTCGTTGAACTCGGCCTCGCCGGTCATCTGGCGAAGCGGGCGGACCTCTACACCGGGCGCCTCCATATCGAGAATGAAATAGGTCATGCCCTGATGCTTGGGGGCGTCGGGATCGGTCCGGACGACGAGCATTCCCCACCGGGACAGATGCGCGATGGTGGTCCAGACCTTCTGTCCATTCACCACCCACTCGTCGCCGTCTCGAACGGCCCGGGCCGCGAGACCGGCCACGTCGCTGCCCGCCCCCGGCTCTGAGAACAGCTGACACCAGATTTCCCGGTTTGAAAACATCGGCCGCAGATAGCGGCGCTTCTGCTCGTCGGTGCCGAAGGCATGGATGGTCGGTCCGCCCATCCCGATCCCGATCAGGTTGCTGGCCACGTTGTCACGGGTAGATCCGGCCGCCTCGAGCTCCCGGTCGACGAGCTGCTGCAACCCGGGGTCGGCTCCCAGTCCGCCGAAGCCCTCGTCGAAGTACACCCACGCCAGACCTGCGTCGTACTGGGCCTCCCAGAAGTCGGCCGGAGCAACGACCGTGGGGTCGTTCTCAGCGAGTAGCCGATCGATGGCGGCGCGTACGGTTGATTCGCTCATGCTGGGCACAAACTAGTGCCTTGGCCGGAACGGCGTCGAAGCCGTCAGGAGATGGCGGCCCGGGCCGCATCCTCATCGGCGACGGCAATGGCGAGCTCGATCTCATCGTCATGAGAATGCAGCACGTACATCCCATCGATGTTGATTTCCGCCGCGGCGAGGCTCTCGGTGAGAGCCGCCAGGGCACCGGGCCGGTGCGACAACACCGTTGTGAGCACCCGTCGCTCTTCCGCGACGAGACCCGCCTCGGAGATGACCCGTCGAGCGCTCTCGGCATCGCTCACGACCATGCGGACGACTCCGACATCCTCCATGCCAAACGCCGCCAGCGCGTCGATGTTGACGCCACCGTCGGACATGATCGTGGCGAGCCCGGCCAGTTGGCCGGGACGGTTTGCGAGATGAATAGTGAACTCGGTCATGGTTCCTTCCGATACCAACCCTATCCCCCCTGGAAGCTCCGCGTCGGCGCCGAGTACGATCAGGGTCACAAGGAGAAGACGTGGCAAACACCCATTACGAACGACTGTCGTTTCTCGACAGCACCTTCCTGGCGATGGAAGACCGCAACGCCCACTTCCACGTCGCCGGGGTGATGAAGTTCGCGCCCGGCGGTCTCCGCACGGCCGATGGAGCGGTCGACATCGACCGTGTCAAAGCCCACATCGAGTCAAAGCTGCATCGGATCCCCCGCTACCGCCAGGTACTCGATTGGATCCCGCTCGAAGAGCATCCAGTGTGGGTCGACGATGCCTTCTTCGACATCGACTACCACGTCCGCCGCGCCACCCTCACCGACGAACGCGACGACGTCGAACTGCAGCGCCTGACCGGAACCATCTTCTCTCAGAAGCTCGATCGATTCCGTCCTCTGTGGGAGGTCTGGATCGTGGACGGGTTCGAGGACGACACCCTCGCAATGATCACGAAGGTGCACCACTGCATGATCGATGGCATGGCAGGCGTCGATCTCATGAAAGAACTGCTCGCACCGTTCCCCATCACCGATGTCGGTCCGATCGAGCCGTATGAGCCACGGCCCAGTCCCTCCAAGACCGAGTTGCTGGCCGACGAGGCGGTCCGGCGAGCGGCGATGCCGCTCCAGGCGTTGCGGAGCTTCCGCCACCTGAGCGACAGCATCACCGGACTGGCCGGCGAGGTAGACACCCGCCTGCGGGCCATGGGCAAAGCGCTCGGCGCCGGGTGGCTCAAGAACGCGTCGCAGACACCACTCAACGAACGCATCGGACCCAATCGCGAGTTCAAGTGGATGAACGTCGATCTCGACGAGGCGAAGTCGGTCAAGAACGCCCTGGGCGGCACTATCAACGACGTCGTACTGACGACGGTGGCCGGAGCCGTCCGCAAGTACCTCCTCTCCCACGATGTGGCCGTCGATCATCTCGACTTTCGGGTCATGGCACCGGTGAGCGTCCGGAGCGATTCTGATCAGAGCCTCGGGAACCAGGTGGCTATGTGGCTCCTGGATTTGCCCATCGAGTTGGACACCCCCCGGCAGCGATACCGCCAGATTGCCGAGGAAACGGCCGAGCTGAAAGAGACCAACCAGGCGCTGGGAGCGTCCCTGCTCGTCCAGGCGACCTCGTGGACACCGTCGACCATCCTCACATCTGCGATGCGGCTGGCCGGCACCAACGTCCGGCCGTTCAACATGACGGTCACGAATGTTCCAGGACCCCAGATCCCCATCTACTTCCTGGACGCCATGCTCGAGGTCCAGTACCCGATGGTGCCGTTGTGGACAAACCACGGAGTCGGAATTGCCCTGTTCTCCTACAAGGGCGCGATCTCCTGGGGAGTGGTTGCCGATTCGGACTCGGTAACCGACCTCGACCGGTTCGTCGGCTATATCGACGAGGCGTTCCGTGAGCTCGTTCAGGCAGCGAAACCAAAGCCGGCCAGAGCGAAGAAGACCGGCAAGGCGACGGGGGCCAAACCGAAACCGGCTCAGAAGAAGCGCTCATCGGTCAAACCAGAGGCCGCGGCCAAGAAGCCGACCGCCAAGAAGAAGCCGGCCGCGAAGAAAACGCCAGCCGCGCAGAAGACGGCCGACGCAAAGAAACCGGCCGCCAAGAAGCCGCCCGCGAAGAAAACCCCGGCCACCAAGAAGCCGGCTGCAAAGAAGACCCAGGCCGCGAAGAAGACGGTGGCAGCCGTAGAAAAAAAACCGGCCACCCGGAAGTCGTCGGCCGCGCAGAAACAACCGGCTACCAGGAAGCCTGCTATTAAGCCTACTCCGCCGGCCCGGTCCTAGCCGAGTCGGATCACCGTG
>SHLN01000307.1 GCA_004283105.1 Acidimicrobiia bacterium | reverse complement strand
GACGTGAGGAGCGGACCGGGTCCGCTCCTCACTCGCGAGGGGGCGATCCGAACTCGACCTCGACCCGGGCACCACCGGACTCGGATCGACCTACTTCCAATCCGCCGCCGGCCCGCTCGGCGACCCGGCGGACGATATCGAGACCGAGGCCCGTCGATCCGCCTCCACTTTCACCCCGGAGCAGGGAACGGCGTGGCGCGACAAATCCCGGCCCGTCATCCTCGATGATCAACCGCCGTTCCCCGGGCACAACCTCGACCGCAAATCCGACGCCGGCCCCGGTATGGGCAAAGACGTTGCCGATGAGAGCATCGATGGCGGCACCGAGCTCCGATGTCACACAGTCCACCGGCGCCGGATGGTCGGGAACCCGCAGCCGTGCGGTCCGTCCCTGCTCCCGGGCGAGCACGTCCCAGAATGCAAACCGTTGCGAGGCCACTGCAGCAAGATCCGCCGGCCGGCCGACCGCCTCTTCACGCATCGGGCGGCGAGCATCGTCGATGAGCCGGTCCACCTCCCGTTCGAGTCGATCGACGTCCGCTTGCAGGGCTGCCGCTTCGGGTCCGGCGAGGCTCTCAGCCTGCAAACGAAGAGCCGCCAATGGGGTCCGGAGGCGGTGGGATAGGTCGGCGACCGACTCACGCTCGGCCGCCAGCAGGGCCGCCAGGCGCGTCGCCAGCACGTTGAAGGCTTCCCCGACCTCGACGAGCTCTACCGGGCCGTCCGGATCGATGCGCACGTCGAGGTCCCCCTCCCCGAGATCGTGAGCGGCCGCAGCCAGGCGGCGCGCCGGCCCGACCACGGTTCGCCCCAACCGATCGGCAATGAACATCGCGGCCGAGATCAGGAAGATCCCCAACCCGGCGAGGATGACCCGGGCGGTGGCTACACCGCTCCGCAGTTCTTCATTCGACACGAAGGCGCGCACGACGAGTGTTCCCTCGCCCGTGACCACCGGAATCAGAATCTCGGCGCCATCGTCGGTGCGGGCCGTGATCGCCGAGCCCGTTCGTGCCCGGTTGAGATTTGGACCGGGATCAACGGCAGCGCCGATGACCTCTCCATCCGGGAGAAACACCGACACGTCCTCGGCGCCGGCGGCTGCCAGCGCCACCTGTGCTGAGACCGATGCGCCCGAGTCCGTGGCATCGAGGGCATCGAGGGCATCGACGACCGCGATGGCGGTAGCGACCGACTCGGCCACCTGCTCACCGTCTGCCAGCGCCCGGCTCTCGGCCTGGCTCGCCACGAGTGTCGCCAGGGGAACAAAGAACGCCAGTACGATCAACGAGGTGGTGGCGAGCGCGACCAGGGAGAGGGTTCGCCTCAAGACTCGGGCTCGACCAGCTTGACTCCCACCCCGAACACGGTGCGCAGGAAGCGCGGGTCGGACGCGCTCTCACCGAGTTTGCGCCGCAGCCACGACAGATGGACGTCAACGGTCTTGTCACTACCCCCGTACGGTTGTCGCCACACCTCGGCGAGCAAGTCCCGCTTCGAAACCACTTCACCCTGGTGTTCGGCCAGGTAGCGGAGGAGGTCGAACTCCTTCGGGCTCAGGTCGAGGACGGCGCCGCCCAGCCGCACCTCACGGGCCGGGGCGTCGATCTCCAGCGCTCCGATGACGATCGTCTCCGTTCCCTGCTCGTCGCCGGAACGGCGCAGAACGGCGCGGATGCGTGCCGCCAACTGCGCCACCGAGAACGGCTTCACGATGTAGTCGTCGGCACCGGCGTCGAGTACGGCGATGACATCGCTGTCTTCGCTGCGTGCGGTCGCAACGACGACGGGCACGGCGCTCACCGCCCGCATCATCTTGAGGAGCTCCGTGCCTTCGAGGTCGGGGAGGCCGAGGTCGAGCACGACAAGATCCGGGGCTGATGCGACCAGTTCGTTCAAACCGTCCATGGCCGCGGCGGCGCTGATCACATCGTGACCGTGCCCGGCAAGACCGTCGGCGACCAGCTGACGAATTCTCTGGTCGTCTTCGACGAGGAGTATTCGAGCCATACCTCCACGATATCGGCCGCAACGCCCCGCCCGGTCCCCTTAGGGATTTCCTAAGGCTTTCTTGTTGCCTTCGACCGAACCGATCCACCATGCTGTGAGCGTGCGCAGACTCATCACCGTCATCATCTGGATCTTCGCCGCCATCGGCGTGTCCGGGGTCGGCACGGCGGCGGTCAACCAGGTGACATCGCAGGTAAACGA
>SHLN01000006.1 GCA_004283105.1 Acidimicrobiia bacterium | reverse complement strand
CCCCGGCTCGCCGTTGTCGTGCATCTCCATGTGGAGGGTCAGGTTGCCACCGAGCTCGTGCAGCTTGCCACGACGGTGGCGACCCTCGCCGGCCAGCTGGGAGGCGACCTCAGGCCGAGCGCCGAGTCCGACGAGCTGGAAGCGGCGCTTGGCGAGCTGCGCCGGCTCTGGGAGTCGGCCAAGGAGGAAACGGTCGGGGAACGCGATGCTGCCGGGGCCCGTCAGGCTGAGGCGGCTTCGGAGCTGGCCGAGGTCGTCGGTGAGCTCGGGCTGGAGGGTGAGGAGACGATCGGAGACGCACGCCAGCGAGCCGCCTCGGAACTCGGGAAGCTGGCCGAGCGGGTGGAGGTGCTCACGGCCCGGATAGCCAAGTTCGAAGACCTGGAGGCGGGTTCGGCGGAAGCAGTGGCACGTCTCGACATCTACACGACACTCGCAGACGATCTCCTGCCTTCCCGTTTCCTGAAGTTCATCCTCGATGAGGAACGAAGGGCGCTGGCCGCCCTCGGAAGCGAGCACTTCGAGAGAATGACCCAGGGACGGTATCGGTTCACCAGTGACGGTGAGTTCGACGTCGCCGACCTGTCGGCGGCCGAGGCCGAGCGCCGGGCAGAGTCGCTGTCCGGCGGTGAGACCTTCCTGGCGTCGCTGTCGCTTGCGCTTGCCCTTGCCGAGATGGTGACGCGAACCGGGGGCCGCCTCGATGCGTTCTTCCTGGACGAAGGATTCGGGAGCCTGGATCCAGAGCACCTCGACCTGGCGATGGAAGGCATCGAGGCGCTCGTCGGCGGCAACCGCCTGGTGGCCGTGGTCAGCCACGTGCCCCAGTTGCGGGAACGGGTGGAAGATCTCATCGAACTGGACAACGATCCGGTGACCGGCGACACCGTTGTGGTGCGGGCTTGAGTCGTCCGGTGCGACCCTCCGCCCGGGCGGTGCTGGTCGAAGAGAACCGGGTGCTGCTCAATCACCTGCGCCACGAATCGGTCGGCGACTTCTTCGAGCTACCCGGTGGGGGCATCCGGCCCGGGGAGACGCTCCGGCAGGCCGTTGCCAGGGAGACACGGGAGGAGACCGGATACTCGGTGGAGGTGCACGAGCTCCTGTGGGCTCGCGACTACATCGCCGCCAACCACGAGTTCGCTCACATCTCGCCCCCCGGCCTCCACGCCGTCGATCTGCTGTTCCGGTGCACACTGGCCGGCCCGGCTGTGGCCGAACCTCACGAAATCGACAACCACCAGATCGGTGTCGAGTGGATCGAGGTGGCCCGGCTGGCCGAGGTGCGGCTGCATCCCCTCGCGATTGTGCCGGCCCTTCAGGCATTCCTGGCCGACCGCACCGTCCTGAGACCCATCTACCTGGGCGATGTGTCCTGATTCGGCGAAGCTGACGGACCGGACACTCACCGGCAGTGCACCGCGGCAGTTTCGATAGCCGGAAACGAGTTGGTCGCTACAGTCGACTGATGCTTGATATCGGTTTTGCTGCCAGTGGCGATGTGAATGTGGCCTACCACGTTGTGGGCGACGGGCCGGTTGACATTGTCTATGTGCAGGGTGCGTGGTCCCATTTGGAGGTTCAGTGGGAGCTGCCGGCATATCGGCGGTTCTGTGAGCGTCTGGGTGAGTTCGCTCGAGTCATCCGGTTCGACAAGCGCGGCATGGGCATGTCGGACCGCGTGCCCGGCGCCACCTCCCTCGAGATCAGGATGGATGACATCAGGGCTGTCATGAACGCCGTTGGAAGCGAGTCCGCCGCTCTGATTGGAGAATCTGAGGGCGGTCCATTGTCCCTGTTGTTCGCGGCCGCTCATCCCGAGCGGATCACCGGCCTGATCCTGATGGGCGCCGAGGTGCGAGAACGCACGGACGAGGATTGGCCATGGGGAGAGGCCACCCAGGAAGCGTTCGATGCGTCGATGGCCGCGCTGCCGGAGAAGTGGGCGAAGCCGGGCAGGTTCATGGAGTACCTTGCTCCTAGCCAGAAAGTCACACCTCACCTTCGTGATTGGATGGCCCGGCTTCAGCGGAACGCCAACACACCAGCAGGCATTGAAGGGTTCATGCGAATGGCGTTTGAAATTGACGTTCGCGACATCGTCCCATCGATTCGTGTCCCGACGCTCGTTCTCCACACAGAGGGTGACTTGATCTGCCACGTGGAAAACGCCCGCTTCCTGGCACGTGAGATTCCCGGAGCCCGCTACGTGGAGTCGCCGGGCGCCGACCACGTCCCATGGTTCGAACCGGACCTTGTTCTGGGCGAGATCAGAGAGTTCCTGACCGGCCATCGAGTGGCCCTGACACCCGACCGGGTCCTCGCCACGGTGCTCTTCACCGACATCGTGGGCTCTACCGACCGTGCCGCCGAATTGGGTGATGGCCGCTGGCGCGAGTTGCTCGACATGCACAACACGGTTCTGCGAACCCAGTTGGAGCGTTTTCGCGGCGTGGAAGTCAACACGGCGGGTGACGGCTTCCTGGCGACCTTCGACGGTCCGGCGAGGGCCATCCAGTGCGCCAAGGACATCCAGCATCAGGTGACTGCGCTGGGGCTGGAAGTACGAGCCGGAGTCCACACCGGTGAGATCGAGCGCCTGGGCGACGACGTTGCCGGTATCGCCGTCCACATCGGGGCACGGATCGCCGGCCTGGCTGGGGCGAACGAGGTGCTCGTCTCTCGAACGGTCAAAGACCTCGTTGCCGGGTCGGGCATCGAGTTCGAGGACCGCGGGGAACACACGCTCAAAGGCGTGCCCGATGACTGGCAGGTCTACGCCGCCATCTGATTGTCAGTGGCGGCACCAATTGCGCGGCCGCTACTCAGGGCTCCCCGCGAAAGTAATCGCGCTCGGCTGAGCCGTCGAGGTAGCGGTATAGCCCGGCGCCGGCCTCGGAAAACACGCCGATGTTCCCACTGTCGGGATACTCGGCGATCTCGGGATCGACCAGGGTCGAGAACATGATGAACCGGGCGGGCTCGTCCGACCGGTTGAGGACCTGATGGGCTCCCTCGGCGCCTCTCCGAAAGAGCATGGCGTCACCCGGGATCGCCGGTTCCTCGCCTCCGGGGGTACGCACGATCACCGTTCCCTCCAGGACGAGGAGCAATTCCTCGTTGGCATGATGGATGTGATAGGGGAAGCTCTTCTCGCCCGGGGGCAGGAGGTAGACGCTCCCGCTCAGCATCTCGCTGCCCAGGCGCCTGCCGAGCCGGATGCGGTCCCACCGGTAGCCGGGACGGTCGTTGCCTTGATCGAAGTCGGTGCTGAATACATTCTCCATGCCCGCAGCCTACGAATCCTGGTCCGGTGGGGTCAGAATGGCGCCGTCGAGGAGACTGGAAGCATGGAGGCGTTTCTCAACGGCGTGCTCGCCGGCTACGGCATTGCCATCCCGGTCGGGGCCATCGCCGTCCTCATCATCGAAGTCGGAATGCGGTGCGGGTTTCGATGCGGGGCGCTCGCCGGGGCCGGCGCGGCTTCCGCCGATCTGCTCTATGCGACCGCCGCCGTCGTGGGCGGAGCCGCCCTCGCCGGCACCGTCGAATCCGTCGAGACACCGCTCAAGTACGCCAGCGGCGCCGTGTTGGCCGGTATTGCCATTGCCGGGCTGCTCCGGATCCGCCGTGACCGTCGGGAGCCGGTTCCCGTCACCGTCCTGCCGGATCGGTCTGAGCTGCGGGCTACCTACGCCAGGTTCCTCGGCCTCACCATCATCAACCCGCTCACGATCGCGTACTTCGCCGCCTTCGTGGTCGGGCTGGGCCTGGCCGACGGCCTGAGCGCCGCCGGGGGAGTGACGTTCGTGGCGGGCGCCTTCCTGGCGTCACTCTCGTGGCAGCTGCTCCTGGCCGGAGTCGGCGCCATAGCCGGACACGCCTTGCCCGATCGAGTGCGTATAGCAACGATCCTGCTCGGCAACCTGCTCGTTCTTGGGCTGGCGCTGGTGATCGTCCTGCGGTGAGTCCTACAGAACGACGGCGAGGACGATGGCGACGACGACGCCACCGACGCCCACCCGAAACAAGAGGCTTGGTGTCACCGGGTCGGGGATCCTGACGGCGAGGTACGGGTCCATGAGAGCGAAGCCGCCGAGGAGCAGACTGGCGAGGGCGGCGAGGAGAATCAGTCCAACGAGGACGAGCGGAGCCCAGATGGCAAGGCCGATGGCCACGAGCACCATCCCGGCGCCGGCCCGGGTGGCCGACGGCAGCCCGATCCGATCAGCCTTGCGCATTGCCGGACGGGCGGGTTCCGTTTTCTCGACTTTCTGTCGCCCGAGCTCTCGCAACGATCCATTGCCGGGGTTCGCTGCGTGGGGGCCGATGGCGGCGACGAACTCCATCAGTTCGGGTACAGACACAACGAGCTCTTCGCCTTCGACGACGACGTGACAGCCATCCGGTTCGAGGTTGGCGGTGACGTCACTCAGCTGCCAGTTCCCGATCTGCTGTTGCCGAGCCGATACCCGGAGCCGATCGCCGTCCACGAGCAATACCGCAGGCAGCGCGTCGGGATCTCCGACAAGCCGAACCGTCCCCTCGAACACCTCCATTCCCCGGTTATCGGCAGTTCTGGAAAAAAGCACACCGGCAGGAGGATCCGGTGGGCTACTGTGTCGGCGCTCATACCTAGCTGCGAGGGCGCGAATGGGAATCAAATGCGGGATCGTCGGTCTCCCGAATGTTGGGAAGTCAACGCTCTTCAACGCGCTCACCGATGCCGGTATCCCGGCCGAGAACTACCCCTTTACCACCATCGAACCGAATCTCGGGGTGGCCCAGGTCCCCGACCTCCGGTTGAAGGCCATCGCCGACATCGTGCAGCCCGGCGAAATCGTGCCGACGGCTATCGAGTTCGTCGATATCGCCGGACTCGTCGAGGGGGCGTCCCGGGGAGAAGGGCTCGGTAACAAGTTCCTGTCTCACATCAGAGAAACAAACGCGATCGTCCACGTCGTCAGGTGTTTCGAGGACACCGATGTCGTCCACGTGGACGGGAGCATCGATCCGATCCGAGATATCGAGACGATCAATCTCGAGCTGATCTACGCCGATTACGGCAGCGTCGAACGGTCCCTGGAACGGTTCGGACGCAAGGCCAAATCCGGGGATAAGGACGCCCAGGTAGCCGTCGGCATTCTGGAGCGGGTGCTCGCCCACCTTGGCGAAGGTAAGCCGGCCCGCACCCTCGATCTGACTCCCGACGAGCGTCTCGTCGCCCGCGATCTGTTCCTCCTCACCATGAAGCCGGTTGAGTACATCGCCAACGTCGATGAGGCGGGAGCGTTGGGCAACAAGTATGTCGACCTCGTCCGGGAGTATGCGGCCGCCCAGCACTCCACGGTGGTGGTCATCTGTGCGGCCGTTGAAGGAGAGATTGCCGCGCTCGATCCCGATGATCGGGCCGACTTTCTGGCCGAGCTCGGCCAGACCGAACCGGGGCTCGATCGCGTGATCCGGGCCGGGTATGAACTGCTCGGTCTCAACACGTTCTTCACGTCGGGCGACAAGCAGGTGCGGGCCTGGCCGTTTCGTCACGGCGCAACGGCTCCCCAGGCGGCCGGGTCCATCCATACCGATTTCGAGCGCGGCTTCATCCGGGCCGAGGTGATCGGCTACGACGACTTCATCGAGTTCGGTGGAGAGCAAGGCGCCAAGGAAGCCGGCCGCTGGCGTCTCGAGGGCAAGGACTACATCGTCCAGGAAGCCGACATCATTCTGTTCCGGTTCAACGTTTAGGAGCCGGTGCAAGGCTTGTCGGTCGGCCAAGTCAACGGTCAACGGTCAACGGTCAACGCTAGCGGACAGCGAGCAGCGAGCAGCGAACAGCGAAACCACCACTCAAAGCGGTGGACCAACAAGCTACTAACTGTCTAGCTACATCGTGCTATTTGTCAATAGCACTCAAACGGCCACGGAGAGTGGTCGAAATAGTACCCATGGACAGACCACCTCAGAAGACCGAGGCCAGCAGGCCGAAGAGCCGGCAAGACCGCATCCGGGATCTTGCCCGCCAGATCTCCGCCGGCACCTACCACATACCGGCTGATTGGGTGGCCGAGTCCATTCTCACCTGGCGAGGCCGATCGGGACGCCGCAACTGATCCGCCGCTCGCAACTACGCTGATCGCTCGATGCTGCACTTCGTACGAGGATTTCTCATGGGATCGGCCGACGTGGTCCCCGGCGTGTCCGGGGGCACCGTCGCGCTCATTGTTGGCATCTATCCGCGGCTGATCTCCAACATCCGCCGTGGTGCCGGGGTGCTGAGTGCCTTCGTCCGGCTCCGCTTCTCGGAGGGCTTCGAGCGGCTTCGCAGCATTGAGTGGGGGTTTCTCCTGCCACTTCTCGCCGGTATGGCCGTCGCACTCGTCACCCTCGCCAGAGTGATCGAACACTTCCTCGAGGACTATCCGGTTGAATTGTCGGCGCTGTTCTTCGGACTGGTCTTTGCCTCGGTGTTCGTAGCCGGGAAGATGGTCTCGAACTGGGATCGGCTGCGAATGGTGACCTTCATTGTCGTTGCCGTAGGTGCCTTCTTCTTGCTCGGCCTCCGCTCTGGTGAGGCAGAGAATCCGGCGACGTGGATCTTCTTCGTGGCAGGTGCCGTCGCGATCTGCGCCATGATCCTTCCGGGTGTTTCCGGTTCGTTCCTTTTGCTCATGCTCGGCATGTACGAGGCGGTGCTGGCGGCGGTGAATGACCGTGAGTACCTCGTTCTCCTGCTGGTCATTCTCGGAGCGGTGGTCGGACTGGCGCTCTTCTCCTCGGTCCTTCACTGGGCGCTCGACACCTATCACGATCTCGTCATGGCGGCCATTACCGGATTGCTGCTCGGTTCTCTCCGGGTCCTGTGGCCGTGGCCGAACGGCATCGACGGACCGGAGTTGTCGGGTCCTATCGCCGATGAGTTCGCCGCCCCGTTCCTCCTGGCCGTGGTCGGTGCCGGCCTCGTGTTTCTCATCACCCGGCTCGGCACCGACTCTGAACCGGTGGCGGCCGAGTGAGGGCCGTTGTTCAGCGGGTCTCGCGGGCCTCGGTCTCGGTCGAGGGGAGCGTCGTCGGGCAGATCGAGCTCGGCCTGGCCGCGCTGGTCGGGGTGAGCGACGTCGATAGCGAGGCGGACGCGATTGCCGTGGCCGACAAGTTGGTTGGATTGCGGATCTTCCCCGATGACGAGGGCAAGATGAACCGGTCGGTGGTGGAGGCCGGAGGTGGGGTGCTCGTGATCAGCCAGTTCACGCTGCTGGCCGATGTTCGGAAAGGTCGCCGGCCGTCATTCGTGCACGCAGCCATTCCGGTAGTGGCCGATCCACTCGTGCAGCGTCTTGCCGGGGCGATCTCGAGCCACGGGGTGCCGGTTGCCAACGGGGAGTTCGGCGCTCACATGGAGGTCGATCTCATCAACGACGGTCCGGTCACCATCATCCTCGAGACCGTCGACGGTCGGATTCAGTAGCCGCTCAGAGATCGCCCTCAACGGTCACGAAGTCGATGAGTTGCTCGACTGCATTCACAAGCGGCGTTTCCACATCGGCATAGCTGCTCACCGAGCCGAGCACTCCCCGCCAGAACCGGCCGGTTTCTTCCCGGAACCCGAGGGCGGCCACGACCCCTTCCTTCCACGGTTCTGATCGGGGAACGATCGGCCAGGCTTCGATCCCGAAGGCCGTCGGTTTGATCGCCTGCCAGATGTCTACATAGGGATGGCCGGTGATGAGCACGTGTGGGCTGTTGACCTCGGACGCCAGGCGGGACTCTTTCGACCCGTCGACGAGGTGGTCGAGCAGGATGCCGAGCCGACGGGCGGGGCCGGGCTCGAACTCCCGCACTGCTGCGCCCAGGTCGTCGGCGCCGTGCAGCGGCTCAACGACGATGCCCTCTTCCCGCAAATCGTCGCCCCAGATCTTCTCGATGAGCTCCGCGTCGTGAATACCTTCCACCCAGATCCGGCTGGCCCGGGCCACCTTGGCTCGGGAGGTTCCGGTTTCGATGGACCCGGACGCGGTGTAGCGAGTGGCAGCCTCGGCCTTCGTTGTCGGGGCCCGGAGGGCGACTCTGGCTCCGTCGTGCTCGAAGAACCCGTCGATGGGGGCGAACTCATGGCGGTTGCCGGCTGCGTCCTGTAAGACAACGCGCTGGCCCTCGGTGAATGCGACAACCTGCCCGGTCGTCCGGGTGGAGCGATGGGTCAGGACGATGCCGAGCGGCACTTCGATATCGGCTGGGATGGCGGCTCGCCGGTCGGCGTCGATCACGTCGTCGGCGGCCCATCGATTGGTGTCAGACATGGTGCGTGAGGCTACCGGGCACGGTTGCGCCGGTCCGGTGTTTGGGGCCCAACTAGCGTGGGCCCGTGTTGATAGCGATCACCCGGCCCACCGGCGAAGAGTTGCTCGACTGCGAGCTGACCCACATCGAGTGGGTTCCGATCGACGTCGATCGGGCGCTCGTCCAGCACGACGACTACCTCGCCGTGCTCCGGTCGTTGGACGTACTGGTGATCGAATTGCACCGTCTGCCGGGTCATCCCGATGCCGTCTTCGTGGAAGACACGGCGCTCGTGCTGCCCGAGGTGGCGGTGCTGCTCCGGCCCGGTGCCGACTCGCGCCACGGCGAGGTCCCGTCTGTGGCGGCGGCCCTCGCCGCCTACCGCGAGTGCGTGACGATGGAGTCGCCTGCCACCCTCGACGGCGGCGACGTGATCGTGTTCGGCAAGCGGATTCTCGTAGGGGAGACCACCCGGTCAAACGAGGTCGGGATCCGTGCCCTCGGCGATCTTGTCGCCCCGTTCGGCTACCGGGTGGAGGGCGTGCCGGTTCGAGACGTCCTCCACCTCAAGTCGGCGGCAACAGTGGTCGACGACGAGACGCTCATCGTCCATTTCCCCTTCGTCGATCTCGGCTTCCTCGGGGCCGAGCTGCTGGAGACCCACCCGGACGAACCGCACGGAGCCAACGTGGTTCGGATCGGCGATGTGCTTCTGGCGGATGCTTCGGCGCCGCGGACCATCGAGATGCTGGAACAGCGGGGGGAACAGGTGGTCGAGGTGCACGTCGACGAGTTCGGCAAGGCCGAGGGCGCCATCAGCTGCAAGGGCGTGATCTTCGAGGGCTGATCGAGGCGGCCCGAAACCGAGCACCTCAGTGCCCGGGCGTTGGTCAGGGTTGGTTGCTGAATTGGACCCGTTCTCGGAGCCAGGCGGCTGTCCAGGTTTCGTCGACCTCACCCGCGGCGATAGCCAAGGCGCGCTAGATCCGGCAACATGCGCCATCCAGATCCCCGGCGCCTACTCGTTTTCGGCCAGCCACGCCTGTCCGGCTTCGCAGAACTTGGCGAAGTCGCAGTGGTGACAGGCGGCCGACGGGCTTGGCTCGAACTGCTCGTCGTTGATGCCCGAGAGAATCCCGGTGATCCGGTCGCGGGCGGTGTCGAGCCAGGCGTCGTCGACGGTCTCGGTCACTTCCTCGAGCCCATCACCGAAGTAGGCGAAGGTGACGCTGAATGCGTCCGGACGCTCGCCGCTGAGCGCTCCCTCGTCCACGGCTACGGCATAGGCCTGTAGCTGTACGGCCCGGGCCGGATCGGGCCGGTGGCGACCCGACTTGAAGTCGACCACCTCCCAGGTCCCGGCGGTGTCGTAGACGGCGTCGATGCGGCCCCGGATTCGAAGATCGTCGCTTGCCAGCAGGAAGGGGGCTTCGATCCAGCGCGGTTTGACCTCCGCAAACCGGGACTCCTGGAATGTGACGTAAGCGTCGGCTCTGGGTTCGGCTTCATCGGGAACGAAGTCGTAGCTGTCGTCCTCGGCCAGGTCGAGAGGAACAACGCCGCGGTTGTGGAGTTCGATCTTGCGATGCAGTTCGACTCCCCGCTTCAGCCAGGGGGCTGGTCGCCGGGGAAGCCGATCGACTTCGCTCCAGTAGAAGCGTTTTGGGCAGGTCGCATAGGTAACGAGGCCCGAGACTGACGTGGTGGAGGGAGATTCGCCTTCCCCGGTGGCGGGCTCGGGAAGGCTCCCGAGTACCAATGAGAGTTGATCCACCTGGTCATCGTACGCAGCCCGGTTCGTTGTCCGGGCGGTCGGCCAGGCCGGATCGGCGATAGCGGACCGGAGCGCCGTCTCCCAACCATCTGAGAAGTGCGGATCGGGGGCCGGGATTCCCTCCGTGGCGGCGGCAATGGTTGGCCGTTCGCCCGGTTCCTCACAGGTCGCATGGGTTACCGCTCCCGGCAGGTCTGTTATGAGGTCGAACAGGGCGCTCGGTTTCTTGGGCCGCTTCTGGCCGTACCAGAAGGCCCCCGAGACCAGCAGTCGATGGCGGGCGCGAGTGGCGGCGACATAGGCCGTGCGCCATTCCTGGTCGAGATGGCGGGGACGGAGCAGGGCCTTGCGGCCCTTCTCGTCGTCGGGATCGAGTACCGGCAGCACCGCCGCGTCGAGCCGGGCCGAGTAGGGAAGCGAGGACGGTCGCGAGAAGGGATCGTCGAACGCCCGCAGCCGGGCCGGGAAGGTGTCCTGCACAACGGCTGGAAGGAACACGACATCCCATTCGAGACCCTTGGCCCGGTGGGCGGTGATGAGCGTGACGGCGTCGGCCTCAGCCACCCGGGCCAGGTCGAGTTCCTCGGGCGCCGACTCGTCCAGCAGCGTGCCGAGGTAGCCGAGGAAGGCGGTCAGGGACGGCCGGCCCTCGAGCGGGCTCCATGACTCGGCCAGGTCGAGGAAGCGGTAGAGATTGAGCCGGGCCGATCGGGACGCCGCGTCTTCGAGAGCCTCTACCTCGATCCACACCCCGAGGCTCGTCAGGATGCGCCGGCACAACTCAACGAGGGTCACCCCCTGGGCGTCCTCCACCAGTCGCTCATAGAGCCTGCGGAACCGGCCCATGATCTCGGTGACGCCGTCCCGCTCGAAGTCCTCCACGGCGAAGGCCGCTTCGAGCAGGGAGAACCCGGGCACGGCGTCGTCGTCGGATGCTCCGGCATCGACGGTTTGGTCCCGGACCCATCGAGCGAGCGGCATCAGGTCGCCGAGGCCGAGCTGGAAGTGAGAACCGAGGAGGACTCGCAACAATGCCGAACCGTCCGACGGGTCATCGAGGATGCGAAGCCACGCCCACAGGTCTGTCACCTCCGGCACCTGGAGCAAGCCACCGAGGCTCACCACCTGGACCGGGATACCGGCGGCGGCGAGAACACCGCGCACGAGCGGGATCTGGGCGTTCTTCCGGAAGATGATGGCGATCTCCCCCCAGCCGGTGCCGGCCGCACTCGCCTCAAGGATCGAGTCGGCGACCCACTGGGCCTCGTCGTCGGCGGTCCGGAACCAGCCGTGCCCCACCTCTCCGGTGGCGGCCCCGTCGACCGCTGCGAGGTCGAACTCGCCTGCCCGGCTCGTGATCTGGCCGGCAATGGCGTTGGCGGCGTCGAGGATGACGATGTCTGATCGCCGGTTGAGGGTGAGCGGAAGGGTGACCGCCGGGCCGGTCTCGTCCGGGAAGTGGCTGGGGAACTCGGCGAAGTTCTCGAGCGAGGCGCCCCGCCACTCGTAGATGGTCTGATCGGCGTCACCGACGGCGGTGACCGGGAATCCGTCGCCGAACACGAGCCGGAGCAGCTCGCGCTGGGCCGGATTGGTGTCCTGGTACTCGTCGAGCAGCACGACCTGGAACCGGTTCCGGATCTGGGCGACGACGGCCGGGACTTCGTCGAGGAGGCGATGGGCGAGCCTGATGAGATCGCCGTAGTCGACGACACCGATCTCCCGCTTGAGCTGTTCGTATCGTTCGAGGGCCTCGAGCAGCTCGGCCCGCTTGGCGCCGACGTCTCCTGCGAGCGGCTCCACCCGGCCGGGATGTCCAAGGTTGTCGGACAATTGGCCGCTCAGGGCAGCCATCTCTTCCACTCGATAACCGGGAGCGGCGAGGTCGAGCGCCTCGTAGGTTCCTTTCCCGAGGGAGTCCCGCATCAACTGACGGACAAATCCCGGTGTGATGAGGCGTGCGGTCCGTTCCACCCCGACGTAGGCGCCGAACTCACTGAGCAGGCTGTGGGCAAAACCGTGATAGGTGGCGACCTCGACTGCCCCGAGGTCGGGTGAGGAGCGCATGGTTTCGATGCGTTCGCGGAGTTCCTGGGAAGCCTTGTTCGTGAAGGTGATTCCGAGGGCGGCATCGACCTGGCCGGTATTGAGCAGGCGGGCCAGTCGAAGGGCCATGGTCGTGGTCTTGCCGGTCCCTGCGCCTGCGTCGACCCGGAGGGGTTTGAGCGGGAAGTCGATGATCGCCTGCTGCTCTGAGCTCGGTGTGATGGTGGTCATGATTGGTATGCCTTTGCTCCCTGCGGCCAGGCAGGACAAACCAGTTGGACCGGGCATCGGTCACATCGGTCGTGCGGCGCCGCCTCCCACCGTTCGCCGGCAATGCCTGCCGCCACGTCCCGGAGCCGCTGTTCGACATCGCCGAGGTTGGCCGGATCGAACGTGACGACCGGAAACGACTTGACATTCTGCATGGCCACCATCCACAGTTCCCCGGCGTCGGGGGACCCGTGCCCGGTGATATCTGGATCGGCAGCCGCCGCCAACAGATAGAAGCCGAGCTGGAGAGACGCCGCCGTCTCTTCGGCATTGGGACGAGACCGGCTCGTCTTGTAGTCGACGATCCGCACGTGGCCGTCCTCGGCTTCGATCCGGTCGGCGATGCCTCGCCACGACACGCCGTCTACGTCGAGTGTGAGCTTGTGTTCGAGCGCGATGGGTGTCGCCCCGGGGTGGGGCCAGTGCTCGTAGGCGAAGGCAAGGGCCTCTTTGCCGCGTCGTTTCCAGGCATCGGCCCACGGCCGTCCCCCGAACGGAGCCGGATCCCACTGCAATTCGAGTTGCTCGAGCGCCTCGGCCGTCGTGCCGTGGGTGCGTCCGTCTTCGATCGCGTTCTTCTCGGTGAGCTCGAGCACTTTGTGGATGAGGGACCCGAACGCGAGGTAGACCGTCGGGTCTGCGCCCACCCGCAACCGCCGCTCGATGGCGTAGCGGCGCGGGCAGGTCTCATAGAGGCCGGCCTGACTGGGGGAGAGGAGGAGCTCGTCGGGGGCGAGGCCGGTATCGGGGCCCGGCGGATGGAGGCCGGCGAACAATGTCGGCTCGCGCAGCTGCCAGTCCGTTCCGGCCGCCAGGCTGTGCATGGCGGCCAGCCGCCGGGGCTCGGGGATCGACGGGTCTGCGGCCATGCGGCGCAGCCATGCCTCGGCCTGTCCGGTCGTGACCGGAAGGCGATCGTCGTCCGCGGGGGGTCCGGGGTCGGCCGGAGCGAGGCGGACGAGAAGCGGGCTGGGGGCACCCTCGCCCTCGTCCAGGCCGGCGGTGGTTGCCGTCCATACGACGCGCAACCGGGCCCGGGTCATGGCTGTGTAGGCGAGGCGGGTCTCCTCCTGCAGGCGGAAGCGGCGGTATTCGTTCGGAGCGGTCGGGAGGTGGGCGGCCAGATGCCGGGTGCCGATGAGCGACTCGCGTGACCGGAGGTCGGGGAACACTCCGTCGACGGCGTCGGCGATGAAGACGACGTCGAACTCGAGCCCCTTTGATTGGTGAAGGGTGGTGACGGTGACCCGGTCGACGCCCTGATCCCGGAAATCGAGGAGCGGCTGTGCTTCGAAGCTCTCCTCTTCCGACCAGCGGACGAAGTCACACAGCGAGGCAGACCGGTCGCGATCGTAGAGCCGGCCCAGCACCTGCGAGAACGAGCTCCAGGCGGCCCGCTCCTCGGAGCGGTTGGGATCGACGACGAGGTGGACGAATTGGGGGAGCGATTGCCACAGATGCCAGAAGCCGTCGACGGCCGGCCGATTCTCGGCCCATTCGGGCGCACGCAGGAGGTTGGCGAGGGGAGAACCGTCGGCAACGGACTGCTCGATGATGTCGGCCCAGGGGCGCGGGTCTCTCGCCCGATCGCGCTCGAGCTCGCGGAGGCGGCCGATCGGGAGTCGGAAGAGCGGGCCGAGCAGGAGGCGGCGAACCGCCAGGCTCGACTCGGGACCGGAGGCGGTGGCGGCGGTGACGCAATCGAAGACGGCTCGTACCGCCGGATGGTCGGACAATCGGGAATCAGGCTGAGCATGCGGGATACCGCGTCGCTCCAGGGCTCGCGACAGCCCGGGGAGGAATCGACGTTTGGACCGCACGAACACGGCCATGGAGCGGTAGGGGAGCCCGCCGGAGTGAAGGAGCTGGATCTCGTCGGCGATCCATTCGGCTTCCCGGGTGGCCTGGTCGAACACGTAGGTTTCGACCGACCCCGTGCCATCGGCCGGGATGACAGGTCCGCTCGCTCCGGGAAGCTCTAGCCCTTCGGTGAGTTTGACCGCCGCATCGAGGATCTCGGCCGGAGCGCGGAACGACGTCGTCAGCACCCGGCGGGCGCCGGGTGTGCCGTCCGGGGCGGCGAATGCCTCCGGGAAGGTGGCAACGTTTTCGAGGTCGGCGCCCCGGAAGCTGTAGATCGACTGGTAGGGGTCGGCCGCCACCGTCAAGTGGGATCCGCCCGAGACGAGGCGCCGCAACAGGGCCGCCTGGGCCAGCGTGGTGTCCTGATACTCGTCGACGAGGACATAGCGGTACCGCTCCGCAACCTCAGCAAGAGTCGCCTCATCGTCCAGGGCGGCGACGGCCGATGCCTGGAGCGTGCCGTAATCGATGCGATGATCGGCCAGCGTCTCGGCCCGATACCGGGTCATGAACGATGGGAGGGCGCGCCAATCGTCACGATTGAATCCGGCGAGGTCCTCCGATCCGATCAGCAACTCGCTGCAGCGCAGCATGAAGTCGGCGACCTCTTCGGCGAACGTGGTGGTGTCGAGCAAGCCGCGGAACAGCACCGGCCAATCCGTCTCGTCCCCGGAGGAGAGGAGCGCCCGGACTCGAAGCACATACTCGAGAGACGTGAGCAGTGTCGGCATCTGCTGCCACCCGAGCGCATCGGCGGCATACGTTTCCAGCAGCCGGAACGAAAACGAGTGAAACGTGGAGGCGTCGAGTTCGGCATGAGTATCGGTGAGCGAGTCCTGAATTCGGCTCCGGAGGCCGGCCGATCCCCGGCGGGAGAAGCTGAGCAACAAGACTTCGTCGGGAGTGGCCACCCCACTGTCGATGAGGTGGGTGGCCCGGCGGACGAGGAACTCGGTCTTGCCGGTGCCCGGACCGCCGACGACGAGTTGCGGCCCGTCCGCGTCGGCGATGGTGGCGTCCCAATCGGCCGGATCTATCCGCTCTTCACCCATGACCACCACGGTACCGCCCGGGTGTGACGCGATCGGGCAAGCGTTCCTAGAGGCCGAGCGTCGGCTGGTGGGTGCGCGCCGACCCGTCGGCGAGGATGTGGACGACCGTGAAGCCCGCATCCTCGAATCGGGGAGCAAGCGACGTTGTCCGGTGGCAGTGGGTGGGGTCGATCTCGGCACAGAGGAGGGCGCTCGTCGCCCCTCTCGCCAGTCCGGTCGCCTCGGTGATGCCGGCGGCGAGCCGGTCCGGGTCGTCGATCGGGGCGGGCTCACCGGCTCGGATCGGCCGGCCTCCGAGATGATCGCCCATCCACCGGTAGGAGATGCCGGCCGCCACCAGTTCTCCTTCCAGCTCTGACTTGTTGTAGTCCGGCGCACGGCTCGAGTGTGGTTGGGCGCGCACATCGAGCACGGTCCGCACGCCGTGGGCATTCAGATTGCGCACGAGATCATCGATGGAAAGCGTTCCGTGTCCGATTGTGAAAAGCACTTGCATCCGTCTCCGCTGGCGGGGTCCCGTTAGATTGGCACCGCTAGGAGGCTAAATGACGGATCCATTCGGGGAGGGTGGACTGGGTGAGCTCGAGTCACCCCTCTACCGCGAAGCGCTTGCCCAGCTAGACCGGGTTGCCGGCGTCATGGGGCTCGACGACAACATCCATGCCCGGCTGCGTGTTCCCCAGCGAGCCACAGTCACGACGTTCCCGTTTCGGCGCGAGGGGTATTACGAGGTCGAGACCGTCTTTGCCTACCGGGTCCAGCACGTGCTCACGATGGGCCCGACCAAGGGTGGGATTCGCTATGCCCCCGACGTCAACCTCGGTGAGGTGGCGGCGCTCGCCATGCTCATGACGTGGAAGACGTCGCTCATGTCGCTCCCGTTTGGGGGAGCCAAGGGCGGGGTGCGGGTGGACCCCACCGTGTTGACCCGTCCCGAGGTCCAGCGCCTGACCCGCCGCTACACCGCCGAGATGATCAACGTCATCGGTCCCGACACCGACATCCCGGCTCCGGATATGGGAACGAACGAGCAGGTGATGGCCTGGATCATGGATACCTACTCCCAGCATGTCGGCCACGCCGAGCCCGGCGTGGTGACCGGCAAGCCGCCCGAGTTGGGCGGATCGGTTGCCAGGCGCGAGGCGACCGGGCGCGGTCTCGTGAGTTTGCTGCCGGCCGCCACGACCCATCTCGGGTTCGAGGTCGAGGGTTCCCGGGTTGTCGTCCACGGGTTCGGCAATGTCGGCCAGTACGCCGCCCTGGCGGCTCATGAAATGGGAGCGCTCGTGGTGGCCGTCTCAGATGTGACCGGCGGCATCTACAACTCGAAGGGGCTGGACATTCCTCAGGTACAGGAATGGGTGACCGAGAACGGGACCCTTTCCGGGTATCCCGATGTCGACATGGTCTCGAACGAGGAGCTGTTCGAGTTGGAGTGCGACATCCTCATCCCGGCCGCGGTCGGGGGAGTCATCACTCGCGACAACGCCGACAAGATCACGGCCCGGCTCATCGCCGAGGGAGCCAACGGGCCGACCACAGTTGACGCCGACGACATCCTGCGCGAGCGCAACATCTTCGTCATTCCCGACATCCTCGCCAATGCCGGTGGCGTCACCGTCTCCTACTTCGAGTGGGTGCAGGACCTCCAGAACTTCTTCTGGTCTGAAGGCGAGATCGTCGCCCGGCTGCGCGAGATCATGGGCAGCGCATTTGAAGAGGTGTTGAACATCTCCATCAACGAGGGCTACGACATGCGTACGGCGGCTCTGGTGAAAGGCATCCGCCGCGTGGCCCGGGCCAAGCTGGTCCGGGGCGTGTACCCATAGCCGGGGTCTCCGGGGCCGGACCTCAGCCCGAACGGGTCACTCCGGGCTACAGGGCCTTTCGCCAGGCGGAGTACGAAGCAACGGATTGATCGTGGGGTCGATGGAGCCAGGGCCAGGGGTGAAGCTCGGCGATCTCGATGCGGGTGGCCCGGCGCCGCCAGCCGGGCACCGGTGCGAACGTAGCGGCCACCGGACGACCGGCGAGAACTGTCACCGGATCTCCCCTGTGCACCTCAACCTCGCGCCGCTGGGAAAGGTCGGCCATCGTTTCGGCGAGAAATACGAGTCGCTTGGCGCTCAAGGCCAGACAGCGCAAGAGCTGCTCGTCGAACACGAAGACGGCGGGGAGCCCGCCGTGCGCGGCCAGCGCTGGATCAGCGTCTCCGAGGGATTCGGCCGTCAGCCACACGGCGGACGGCTCGCCTCGCTTCTCGGGTACACGCGGTCCACCGGTCCGGCGCGGTTCGGGATCGGAGCGCAGCAGCGGATGTGCCTCACGCGTTTCGAGCGGAGGGTCGTCCGGCCAGTCCTCGATGGGGCATTTGAGTTTCAGCGCACACGAGCTGCACACGCCGGGGGCCCGCCTCTCGACCTGGGCCCGTGAAAACCCATAAGGGCGCCCCGTGCCGGTCCCGACGGTCCACTGCCAGCCTGCCCGGTTGGCCGCACGCGATCCGTCGAGCAGGTGGCGGAAGAAGCGATCCTCCCCGGTCCGCCAGTCGCCCCGCTCGCGTACGGCCCAGTGCGACGCAAGCCACATGCGGGTCTGGTTGACGAGCCAGCCGTGCTCTTCCAACTCCCGCACGTTCATCGCGATGCACGCCATGTCCGCCGGCCATGGATCGGGTACCGTCGCGCCTCGGAGGACGGCCCGCAGGCCATCGCGGTTGGTGGATCCGAGGCGGGCATAGAGGTGGCGCGAATACTCCTGCCACAGCAACTCGTCGCGGAACTTGGAAACATCGCGGGGCGGCCCGCCGCCGACTGCCTCCCACACCGTTCGCAGCGCCAGCAGCCCGTGACGGATGTAGGGCGAGAGCCGGGATGCGCCGCGCCGATCGACAGGCCACACCTCGTTGCGTTGGCCGGCATACCCACGGACCGAGAACGTGGTGAGAGCTTCGTCGGCCGCGGCCTGGCCGCCGACAAAGCTCGGCGATGCTGCGGGGTCACCTGCGAACAGACCGGAGAGATGCTGGGCAACCCAATCGACCGCGGCCGGGCGGGCGAGGGGCGGCAACGGGAGGAGCGTCACCGGGCCTCAGCCAGCCTCTTGAGGCGCCGGAGCGAGAGTCGGAGTACGGCGAGGTACGGCGCCGCAATCCACGGTGCGGTGAACTCGACCCGGCAGCGACCACCCGCCAGCGGAGTGACGTGGTGGCCGGTGGCGCCGATCCCGGCCACGTCCCAGATCCAGAACTGTCCGGGGACGACGTCACAGATCCGAAAGGGGAGCCAGGGACCGGCTACGGTCTGAACCCGGCCTGTGGCACCCGGTGCCACCTGCAGTGCCTCGCTCTCGACCCGGCGGATAGAAACCCCCCAATCGGTCCAATGGTGGAACTCGGCAAGCAACCCCCACACCCGATCGGCCGGGGCGTCGATGTCGAGAGCGGTGCCGATGTGCCTCACAGCCGCTCGAGGACCCTGGTGGCGGCGGCCCTGCCCGATAGGAACGCCCCCTCGATCCGCGCTCCTGCGAATACTTCGCCCGCCAGAGCGATGGGGCCGCCGGCGTCGAACATCGCGGCGCCCGAGTCGAATGTGCTCTGAGGCTCGGCGAAGCGCCACCGGTGCCCCGTCGCATCAATGATCCGTGAGGCCAACAGCGGGTTGGCCGCATCAATCAGGGGTGGTACCCAGACCCCCGGATCCGTGTCGAGATGGTGGGTGGCGAATTCCGGAGTCGAATGAATGGTTACTGCCGGGACCGGTGACGTACCTTTTTGCTCGTTGTCTCCGATCCAGGCGATCGGCGAGTCCTCCGGGGTTGCATGGCCGGTGGGCAAGCCGGCCGGTCCGTCGAGCCGGGCCATGACTGCGAGGCAGGGGTCGTACTCCACTCCCTGCAGTGCCGAGTGGAGAGGCGCCGGCGGCTCGAGTTCGCTCGTGGCGAGCAGTTTCAGCATCTGGGGCACGGGCATGGTCGCGATGACTGCCTGTCCCGAGGCCGCCCCACCATCGGTGGTGATCGCCTCGAAGCCATCCGTAGTCCGGTTGATAGCCAGCACGGCGATTCCGGTTCGCACATCTAGTCCCGATGCGAGGTGCTCGGGTATTCGTCGCATGCCGCCGACGGCCGCGTAGCGAATGTTCGGACTGCCGTCGCGGTTGGCGGTGTCGGCGTCATACCACTCGCGAATGAGGCCAGTCCGTATCCAGTCGTCCGCCGTGTGGCGGAAGGCGGGATGGCGCAGTCCGAAGTGCTGCGCACCGTGATCGAACCGGGCCGGGCCGATCCTCCGGGTGGCCATTCGCCCGCCGACGGCGCGTCCTTTGTCGAGTACGACGCTTTCGACTCCATGGTCGCTTAGATGACGAGCAGCCGTGAGGCCGGTCATGCCGGCACCAACGATGAGCACCGTGGGTTTCATCCTGTCCGTCCAATCATCGGCCTGGGCCAGGACCGTATCCCGGATAGGCGGCGTCCGCAATACACCGGCTCGAGCTCGAGCAGCCTCTAGGCCGGAGTCGGCTCAGGGACCTGCTCGGGCCGGCGCTTCATGTCGGCGGTGGGTTCGCCGGTGCCCCCGAAGGCGGGGCAGATTTCCTGGAACGAGCACCAATCGCACAGCCTCGACTGGCGGGGTGGGTAGGACTCGCGCTCCTCGGCGCGCTGGATGGCCACCCATAGGGCGCGAACCTGTTTCTCCATGGCGTCGAGCTGTTGCTCGTCGACGTCGAGCGAGTAGAGAGTCGGCCCGTTCAGGTAGAGCAGGCGGAGCTGTACCGGGGCTCGACCAAGATGCTTGCGGGTGAGGAGGGCGTAGATCTTGAGCGCAAAGAAGGCGGGGAGGGCGTAGCGCTCGGGGGGTGCCTTACCGGTCTTGTAGTCGGTGACGACGAGCTCTCCGTTCTCGTTCTCGTCGATCCGGTCGAGGATGCCGCGCACCTTCACCGTGTTGACTTCCTCGAGCAGGTCGAGCTCGCACCCGACCGGGGAGATCTCCTGCGGGTCTTCCACCGAGAAGTAGTTGGCGAGCAGCTCCATGCTCTCGATACCCCAGGCACGCTCCTCTTCGACGGACTCGAACATGTCCGGGTACTCGTCGTCCCGGACCTCGGCCCATGCCTCCCGGAACAAGTCATAGAGGCGCTCGGGCGTGCGCTCGACCGCGTCCAGGCCGTAGAGCCGCTGGAGAGCGAGGTGGGCGGTGGTCCCGCGCGCCTGATAGATGGTGGCGGGTTCGAGGAGCCGATCGATCGACCGGAACTTGAACAATTGGGGGCACTGCTTGAAGTCGCTCAGCCGACTTGGTGACACTCGATCCATATCTGGCACTATACGGGACGAGAGTGACACGAATGTAATTAGGGCGATTCCTGTTGTCATTTCTCGGCACATTGATAAGCGCAGGGACGTCAAGGCCCGAGAAATCGACGGGCTGCCGCCGGAAGGCGGAGTGATCGAAGGTCGGCCGCGAGGCGGCCGAGCCCAGGCCAACCACGTTTCGGCGCGATGCCTGCCGTTGGTGGGTTGGTACGGGTAACGGGAAACGGGCAACGGGTAACGATCCTGATATTCGGTCGCGCAAACCCCGCGCGAGGGCTCTCGCGAAAAGTCCTCCTATCGCGCGAAAACTAACTAGCAATTTCATTTGACCGGACAGCCCGGAGGTCGTACATTCATCTCCGTCGCCCGGGCAACCGGGTCGACCCGGCCGGAGAGCGAAAGCCGAAGGCGGGCTTGCAGATCGAGAGGTTTGTGAGAACCCCGGAAGGACGAAAGTCCAACCGGACCTCCAGGCGGGTGTAACAGCCCGATTGGACCGGAAAGGCGAAAGCTGGACCGGACCCCAGACGGGTGTCAAAACCCGCTTGGGACCCGGAAGGGCGCAAGCTCGACCGGACCCCGGAACGGGTGTCAAAGCCCGGGACGGGATCCTGGGAAGGTGTAAAAAGCCGGAACAGGATCCTGCGGTTCGCTACCGCAGGAGTGGCCACCCGGGCCCCGATCGGGCCGGCCGAAAGAGCTCACAAGGCTCGGACGGTCGCCGGGAGACCACATCTTGTTCACCGCTTCGGCGGAGGACGAGAGTCGGCGAGGGCCGGACCCGCAAGGGCGAGGCGCAGACCGACACTCGATGACCGTAAGGTCTTCGGGCCAGCGACGCTGGAACGTTGAAGCGCCAAAAACGCTTCGGCGCCCGCAAGGGAAACGGGCTCACGGGCACGGATCTCGGGCGGAAACCGCCGGCACGGCCCCGCAAGGGTCCGCCCGGCAGCGGAAACATCCCGAGAGGGTTTTGGTCACGGCCGAGGCTCACTCGGGATTTTCCGCGTTTGGAAGCGAGTTGCGGAGCAACTCGCCGAGGCCCGCGGATTCCCTCTGTCACTTCTCGGCCGAGACATCGCTGCCGCGCGACAAGGGCCGAGAAGTCGACTGTTGCCACCGCGTCTGAGCTGACCGACGAACGGCGCCGCCAAGCTGCCCACCGGGCAGCCCGCCTGGCCCAGAGAAACCACATCGCCGCGTGACGATCCTGGTTGGTGCTTCGATGCCGGTGGCCGGTGGCCGGTGGTCGAGGTCGAACTCCACGTCGAGCGACAAGGGACGAGGGACGAGGGACGAGGGACGAGGGACGAAGGACGCTCTTCTACTGCTGCCTCACCGCAATCTCCGGCAAATACGTCCGCACCGTCGGGTAGGCAAGCTCGACCGTCGGTTCGGCATCGAGCTTGTCCAGCAACGATCGCCAGATGGTGGTGTCGATGTGGCGGCGCGACCGAACCGGGATGATGGCGCGGCCGGTGATCATCACTCCGCTGTCCTTGACCGCCACATACGTCGTGGGGGTGAGGTGGGTGTAGCGAATCTGGTATTCGGTGGCGGCCTCCCGGATTGCCCTCCGGGCCTCATCCGAGGCCATGCTGGGAGCATGCTCGGTGAGGGCCTCCGTCATGATCGTCTCGGCCCGCTTCCAGTCGGATTCAAACGTCACGAGCATTGCCATCTCGTGCCAGATGTAGGGGAAGCCCTCGGTGTAGTTGGCGAGCGGCTTGCTGAAGAGAAGGCCGTTCGGGATCTGGATGATGCGGCCGGTCGACTGGTCGGCATCTACCCAACCTTTGATCTCGAGCATAGAGAAGCGTTGGCTGCGCACGTCGACGACATCTCCGGCCTGGCCGTTGATCTCGACCCGGTCACCAACCTTGAATGGGCGCCGGAGCAGGATGTACCCCCACCCGGCGAAGTTCCGGAGGATGTCGGCGAGTGCGATGGCGACACCGGCGGAGACCACGCCGATCCACGCGCCGATGTTGCTCACCTGGAACCACACGAACGAGACCACGAGTATCACGATGAATGTGCCGCCGTAGCTCGTCACCTTCTGGGTGCGATACCAGATCTCTGTGTCGTCGATTCGACGGCGGACAATCCGCAGCACGATCAGGCGCACGATGACCGCCCCGATGACCACCGTGGCCGTGACCGCCAACCGGTTCTGCCACTGGTCCGGAGCCGTGAAGAAGTCGTCCATTGAGCCCGAGAGTAGAAGCCGGAGGGCCCGATCCGTGGCATCGATTTCAGGGCACCAAACCCCCGCGAAAACAACTTCTAAGGCGCGAAAACTAACTAGCGATCTGATTTGACCGGGACGTTCCTACCACGTAAATTCTTTCGAGTGCTGAGGGAAACTTCAGCACACTCCGAAGGCCCGCAAGGGTCGGAGGAGCGGCTTCGTCGGACGCCCCGCAAGGGGAACGGCCAAGAGGGCTTTCGGGCTCACTCGGACGCTGGCGAAGCCACCGCCTCGACGGACGGTTTCGGCCGGACGGAGAGGTGCCTCACCGGGAGGCTTCGGCCAAACGGAGAGGATCGGAGCAGCCCTCGGGCGGCTTCGGACGAAAGCCCCGGAGGGGCGAAGGTTTCGGCCGACGCTCACCCGGGGTTTTTCGCGTCTGGCCGGCGTTGCCGGCGTCAACAGTCGACAGTCAACGGTCAACAGCCAGACCCCCAATCTTGGCCAGGCGCCCAAAGTCACTTCGAATTGTGCCACCTGCCTCTGGTCTATTGGCCCCGGGAGACCGATGATTGGGGTTGTGGGCACGACAACCCGAACCCCTGGTACGAGTCGATTGACGGGAATCGAGGCCTATCTCGCCGCCCATTCGACCGAGATGAGCGCCGACGATGAGAACGGAGCCGACGCGAGAGTTCGGCCGTTCATCACGATCTCCCGGCAGGCGGGGGCCGGCGGACATCGGCTCGCCGAGACGCTGCTCGAGGTGTTTGCCGGCCAGGATGATGCCGTTCTCTTCGGAGGGTGGCAGGTCTTCGATCGCCGCCTCTGTGAGATCGTCGCCGAGAACCCCACCCATTCACAGTCGATGTCGTCGCTCCTGGCCGAGGAGTACCGCACCAGAACCGACGAGTTCCTTCGTCAGATGCTCGGCTCGAGCATCGACCAGGACATGCTCATGCTCCATGTGTTCCAGGTTGTGAGCGCGGTTGCGTCCATCGGCAAGGCCATCATCGTCGGCCGGGCCGGATCGGAAGTGACGCGAGACATGGAGCACGGCCTCGCCTTGCGTCTCATTGCTCCTGAGGAGACCCGCATCGAGCGGGTGATGGCCTACTACGACCTCGACGAGAAGGCGGCCCGTCTCGAGGCGCGCAGGATCGACACGTCCCGGGCACGGCTCCTCAAGTCCCACTTCCGGGTCGACATCGACGATCCGACTCGATACGACGCCGTCTGGAACACGGGGCGGGTGTCCGTGGATCTGATCGCCGATTCGGTCGTGGCTGCCCTGCGGCACATGGTCTCGTCGAATCGCACCGAGAGCCGACCGTGAGCGAGCGAGTTCTGCAAGGGCCGTTCTTGACGCGAGCGCAGGCCGCCCGCCTCGCCCGCATCCCGGCAGGTCTCGTCGCCTTCCGGCCGGACCTGCTCAGAGTCGAGGGCAGGTGGTTGCAGGAGGCCTACTTCGGCTTCCAGTTCGATCGCACCGGGGTGCGGCCGGAATTGGGCGCGGTCGTGCAAGAGCTGAAACGGGAGTATTCGGATATCGAGATCGCCGACTGGCTCGTTCGACCCAACCAGGCGCTTGGCTACTCATCGCCCTTGAAGTATTTGAGGACCTCCGGTGTCGAGCGCATCCTGGCGGCCGCCAAGAGCAACGGGCCCACCAGGGAGCGGACCGCCGAGGTCCTGGGCGAATCGGATCGTGGCCTCCCGATCCACCGTCCTCCCAGCCCGACGTCGGCGACCCGCCCGTATCGCAAACGGCGGGCGACACCTCGGCCCGCCTTCGGGAGCCGGTGACGGGATAGCCCGCCCACGCGCCCGCACGGTGGCTGCACCGATTGTGTGGATCTCCGTCCGCGACGCGGGCGCCGGGTGCGGACCGACCGCTACAGACCCAGGTTGGCGAGGAACGCCTCGTTGCTGGGCGGGCGCCCGAGGAACTCGAGGAGGAGCGTGTCGGCATCCTTGCTACCGCCCTGTTCGAGGATGACCGATCGGTAGGCCCGTCCCACCGACGGGTTGAGGATCCCCTCCGACTGGAACCGGCTGTACATGTCGTCTCCGAAGACCTTCGACCACAGGTACCCGTAGTAGCCGGCGTCGTAGCCGCCCATGACGTGACCAAAGCTGGCGAGAAAGAACGTGCCCTCCGGGAAGGGCAGTTCGTTTACTTCGT
>SHLN01000129.1 GCA_004283105.1 Acidimicrobiia bacterium | reverse complement strand
CCAGCGCTTTCGGAGTTCCGACTACTTAGAGTATTGCATCGCGGTGGCTTTGTCAGGTTCTAGGCGCTGCTCACAGCTCACAGCTCACAGCTCAGTTGCTGAGTGTGCTCTCGAGTTCCTCGACCGAGATGAGCACCTCGCGAGCCTTCGACCCCTCGGAGGGACCGACTACTCCCTGGTTCTCGAGGATGTCCATGACCCGTCCGGCGCGAGCGAATCCGATGCGCAGCTTCCGTTGAAGCATCGAGGTCGACCCGAGCTGTGAGCGCACGATGAGTTCGGTCGCCTGGCGAATGATGTCGGCATCCTCGCCCTCATTGGCCTGGACCTCTTTCGCTTCCTGCTCGGCGGCCACGAACATAGACTCGTCGTACTTGGCCCTGGCCTGCTGCTTCACCCAAGCCACGACGGCATGGACTTCACTCTCCTCCACCCAGGCACCCTGAATCCGCTCGGGCTTCGGGTCGCGGGCGGTCACCACGAGCATGTCGCCGAGGCCGATGAGTTTCTCGGCACCAGACGCATCGAGGATCACCCGGCTGTCCGCTTGAGACGCAACCGAGAACGCAAGCCGGGATGGAATGTTTGCCTTGATGACACCGGTGATGACGTCGACCGACGGTCGCTGGGTGGCGATGACGAGGTGGATGCCAATGGCTCTCGCCATCTGGGCTATCCGGACGATGGCGTCCTCCACGATCTTGCCGGCCACCATCATGAGATCGTTCAACTCGTCGACGACCACCACGATGTATGGGAAGCGATCGAACTTCTCAGGATCGAGCCCGCCGGCGTCCCACTTCTCGTGGTAGCCGATGATGTCGCGCACGCCGCTGTCGGCAACCAGCTCGTAGCGGCGGTCCATCTCGTCGACGGCCCACCGCAGTGCTTCGGCCGCCTTGCGAGGATTGGTGATGACCCGGGTCAGGAGATGGGGAACACCGTTGTATTGGCCGAGCTCGACCCGCTTGGGGTCCACCATGATGAGGCGCACATCCTCGGGCCGCGACCGCATCAGCAAGCTCGTGACGATCGAATTGATGCATGACGACTTGCCGGCTCCGGTCGCACCGGCGATGAGGACGTGGGGCAGCTCGTTCAGATTCAGCATCGTCGAGTTGCCGGAGATGTCCATGCCGAGGCCGACGCCGAGGGGATTTGTGTTCTCGGCCGCCTCCTTGGACGACAGGATGTCACCGAGCGTCACCAGCCGGCGACGGAGGTTGGGGACCTCTACCCCGATAGCGCTCTTGCCGGGAATGGGCGCGAGGATGCGAACATCGGGGGTAGCGAGGGCATACCCGATGTCGGAAGCGAGGCTGGTCACCCGCGCCACCTTGACGCCGGGCGCCAGTTCGATTTCGTAGCGGGTCACGGTCGGGCCCGGCACGATGCGGGTGAGCCGGGCATCGACTCCGTGCTGGCGAAGTGTGTCCTCGAGCTCACGACCGGTCGACTCGAGTGATCGCTTGTTCTGTCCACCCCCGGTCCCGAGAGTCAGCAGTTCGATGGGCGGCTTCTTGTACTTCCCGCGCTGGGTGGTGACCGGCACAGCGGCCGCCTTCTTGGCCTGCGTGCCGGGCCGGGTCTTGGCCGGTGCCGACTTCGGCTTGGAAGCGGCCGGACGGTCGGCGGCGGGTTTCGATTCGACGACCGCGGGGATCGGAGCCGGGGCTCCTACGACGGCAACCCGACGGTGGCGGGCCGCCCACAGGCGTGCCGTCTGCATGCGGAACCATCGCCAGACATCGCCGACGGCGATGGCAACCTCGCGCACGGTTGTGCGGGTGGCCAGCATCACACCAACCGAGATCACCGTGAACAGAACGATGAGTGCGCCCCATAGGCCGACGAGTCGGCGGAGTGGGTAGGAGGCGAGCGATCCGACCAGGCCGCCCCGGGTCTGAACGCGGTCTAGACCTTCCGCGAGCGGAATGGTCCCGGTGAGGAGGTGGAACAAAGCCAGCGTCCCGAGGAACAGAACCAGGAGGCCGAGCGGGATGTGGGAGTGCTCGCGGTTGGCCCGGCCAAACACGAGGCTCAACCCGACAATGGTCATGGCAACGGGGACGAACACGGCCCACACCCCGAAGAGGATCTTCAGTCCAGGAATGAACAAGCGTCCGAACGGACCGGCCAGTCCGAGGAACCCCAGGAACAGGACGGCACTGGCAACCAAGAGGACGAGCCCCCACACGTCGTCGGTCTGGCGGCCAAGCCGTTGGCGGATACCGGCTCGCAGGCGCGCCCAGCGGGTCGGTTGATTCTTTGGTTTGGATGCCCGCTTCCGCCCGGAAGCCCCACCGCGGGTGGGTTTGCGTTGTGGCATCGGTCCTAGAGGCTAATCGTCTCGTTCAGGAATGGGTCGGAAATTCGCGCGGATATCGGCGAAGAGCGCGCGGACCGCGCGATTGGCGATTTCGAGGGCTCGGAAGGAAAGACTCGCTACCCGCTGCCCGCTGCCCGCTTCCCGCCAGACGTAAGATTCCGGGATGGACGACACGTTCGAGTTGGAGCTTCAGCTCAGGTATGCGCAGGAGGACCTGAAGGCGCTGCCGGCCGACGCGTTCAATGAGCGGATCACCGTGCGGGATCGGATCATTGAGCTCGAGGCTGCGATAGCCGCCGCCACTCCGATTCGACCGGATAGCCTCCGGGAGGAGCTCTCGGCACTCCGTGAGCGTTACCTCGACCTGGTGGGGACCCGGATGAATCCGAGCATGGCCCACGGCGGGCTTGGCCTCGCCGGTGGGATCGACCCCAACTTCCTCCACAAGGCCAACAGCCGCATCGACGAGATGACGGGGATCAAGGACGTTGAAGCGCGGATCCTGGAGATAGAGCGGCTCCTGGCGACCTAGCTGCTCGCTACTGGCTACTCGTCGCTCGCTACTCGTCACTGGCCCACAGGATGGCCGACCGGCTCGCCCCTCTGACTCCACCCTCCGGGGCCAGCAACACGGTCGCTCGTGGCTACTTGCCTTGTGTCTGAAAGCGAGGAGCGAGAAGCGAGAAGCGAGCAGCTCTCTAGAACTCGATGACTACGGGGATCACAACCGGACGCCTCGCCGTCTCGCGGCGGGTGATGGTTCTGACGGCTTGAACGATCTTGCGGCGGCAGGTGTCCGCGTCGGTCTTGCCCGTGCCGACCATATCGACGATTTCGATGGATGCCATCTTGAGGATCTCGTCGGGCGCGTCCATGAACCCATGGCTGTCGAGATCGGGCCCGTGCACGAACTCGCCGGTGTGCATGTCTATGCCGACGGTCACGACAATCACGCCGTCGTCGGCAAGGTGGCGCCGGTCACGGATGGCGCGGCGAACGTCTCCAACACCGGTTCCGTCGAGATACACATATCCCGCCGGCACGGCGCCCCGCTCCACCCTCGTCTCTTTCCCCTCCAGCACGATGGCGTCGCCATCTTCCAGGACCGCCACATCGGGAACGCCCATCGTCTCGGCGAGGTCGGCGTGCGCCTTCAGGTGCCGGTACTCGCCGTGGACGGGAACAAAGGCTTGCGGCCGGACCACATTGAGGAATGTGAGGAGCTCGTCGCGGCTGCCGTGCCCGGAGACGTGGACGTTGGCATTGCGCCCGTGGTACACATTGGCACCGCGCCGGGTCAGCCCGTTGATGACTCGCGACACCGATTTCTCGTTGCCGGGAATCGGCGTCGCCGAGATGAGCACGGTGTCGCCCTCTTCGAGCTTGACTGCCCGATGCTCGCCGGCCGCCATCAGGGAAAGCGCCGCGAACGGCTCACCCTGGCTGCCGGTGGACACGACGCAGACCTCGCTCGGATCCATGTCGCCGACCTCGCCGATGGGGACCACCTTGTCGGCCGGCACGCTGAGGGCCTCCAGAGGTCCGGCGATCTCGACGTTGCGAACCATCGAGCGGCCGAGGAAAGCCACCTTGCGGCCCGAGTCGATGGCGGCGTCGGTGATCTGCTGGACCCGGTGCAAATGACTGGCAAAGCAGGCGGCGATGACCCGTCCGCTCGACTCGGCAATGATTTCGTACAGGCTGTGACCGAGCGAGGATTCGGACGGAACGAACCCGGGCCGCTCGGCATTCGTACTATCGGCCAGGAGCAGGCGCACGCCCTCCCTGCCGAGCTCGGCAAACGTGGGCAGGTCGGTCGGGCGGCCATCGACCGGCGTCGGGTCGAGCTTGAAGTCGCCCGAGTGGACGATGATCCCCTCAGGCGTCTCGAGCGCCACCCCGGCACCGTGCGGAATCGAGTGAGAGACCGGGACGAGCTTGAACTTGAACGGCCCCTCCTGAGCCCATTCGTTATCTCCCAGGGCGCGGAAGGTGGCATCGATCCCGTTCTCTTCGACCCGGCTGCCGGCCAATTCCACTGAAAGCTGGGTTCCGTAGACCGGCACGTTGATCTCAGCGAGGAAATAGGAGAGGGCTCCGACATGATCCTCATGTCCATGGGTGAGAATCACACACACCACATCGTCGCGGCGGTCGACGAGCCAGCTGAAGTCGGGCAGCACGAGGTCGACTCCCAGCATGTGCTCTTCGGGGAACATGAGACCGCAATCGATGAGCGCGATCTGTCCGTCGATCTCTACCGCGGCACAGTTGCGGCCGATTTCACCGAGGCCCCCCAGGAAGGTAACCCGTACGCTCATGCGGCCTCGGCCGCCTCCAGCGCCGCCAGGACTCCTGCAACCGTCTCCGGCTGCGCGGGGATGAGGGGAAGGCGCGGGTCTCCGACCGGCCGCCACAGCTCGGACAGAGCCCCCTTGAGGGGCATCGGATTCGGCTCGACGAACAGGGACTCGAACAGCGGCATGAGCCGATCGTGAATGACACGGGCCGCCTCGAACTCCTTGTCCCGGGCGGCGGTGGCCATCTCCGCAATCTGCTTGCCGACGAGGTGCGAAGCCACCGAGACGATTCCGACGGCTCCGATCTCCATCATCGGAAGAGTAAAGGAGTCCTGCCCCGAGTAGACGGCGAAGCTCTCCGAGACGTCGGCCAGCGTGCGGCGGGTGAACTCGATGTCCTCGACTGCGTCCTTGGTGGCCACAATCCGTTCGTGGTGGCTCAGCCGGGCCAACGTCTCGACTTCGATGAGCCGGCTAGTGCGTCCCGGGATGTTGTAGACGAGGACCGGGAGGTCGGAGGCATCGGCAATGGCGGTGAAGTGTTGAAACAGGCCTTCCTGGGGCGGCTTGCTGTAATAGGGAGTCACGGCCATGACGCCGTCACAGCCGATCTCGGCCGCCCGGCGAGTGGTCTCCACCGACTCGGCTGTGTCGTAGGTCCCGGTTCCGGCGATGACGACCGCCCGCTCCCCGACCGCTTCCACGACCGTCCGGAACAGAGTCAGCTTCTCCTCGTTCGTCAAGGTGGGCGACTCGCCGGTGGTCCCGCACACGACGAGGCCGTCGCTTCCGTGCGAGACGAGGTGCCGGGCCAGGTCCCACACGGCCTGGTAGTCGACGGCTCCCGACTCATCGAACGGGGTGATCATGGCAGTGAGAACGGTGCCAAACGGTTGGGTGCTCATACCGTGACGGTAGCACCCGGCCCGATCACCGGGAATGTCTCGGACCGAAATAGGATTGATCTCTATTCGAGGTGATACATGCCAGGTGAACACGTAAAAGAGATCAATGCGCCCGACTTTGGAGCCGCCGTTCTACAGCGCAGTCACGACCTGCCCGTGGTCGTCGATTTCTGGGCCGAGTGGTGTGGTCCGTGCCGGACCCTCGGGCCGCTTCTCGAACGATTGGCCGAGGAATACGACGGCGCCTTCGAGCTCGTCAAGGTCGACGTCGACGCCAACCAGGCGCTCGCCCAGCAGTTCGGCGTCCAGGGCATCCCCTACGTGATGGCCTTCAGGGGCGGCCAGCCCGTCAACGAGTTCACCGGCGCCCTGCCAGAATCTCAGGTGCGAGCCTGGCTCGACACGGTCGTCCCGTCGCAGCTCGACCTGCAGGTGGACGAAGCCCGCACCGCCATGCTCGACGGCAACAACGAGCGCTCCGAGGAACTCCTGCGAGGCGTCCTCGCGGAGAAAATGGATCACGAAGAAGCAGGCACCGCCCTCGCTTCGCTCTACCTGTCGAGGGGTGAGAACGCGCTTGCCCTCGACGTCCTCGCTCCCCTCTCCCCTACGAGCGATGTTGAGAAGCTCCGCGCCACCGCCCGTCTCACCAGTTCGGAAGGTGCCGATCTTCCTGCCTTGAGCGCCGCCGTGGAGGCCGACCCTGAGGATGGTGCTGCCCGGATCGAACTGGCCAAGGCCCTGGCGGCGGGAGCAGAGTTCGAGCCCGCCCTCGACCACTACCTCGCCGTGGTCCGCAACAAGGGCGAGCGCCTCAACGAAGCCCGCACCGCCATGATCGACATCTTCGAGGTCCTCGGAGCCGATCATCCGCTCTCGTTGATGTATCGAAGAGAGCTGGCGAGCGCCCTCTACTAGGGCCCTATCGGGCCCGTCGCCAGTCACCGGTCACCGGTCACCTGCCTCGGAGGAACCAGGAACCAGGAACCAGGAACCAGGAACCAGGAACCAGGGACTGGCGCCTGGTGACCGACAGGCCGTTCGCCCCTAGTGCGAGTCGGATAGGCTCGGCACGATAGGTCAGCGTGATCGTTTGGCGAGGAGGGAGCGATGCTGAAACCCGGGATGCGAGTTGAGGAGCTCACGAAGAAGGTCGGCCAGGTGCCCCGCTACGGGAAGGTCAAGGCTGTGCACGGCGAGTCGATCGAAGTGCAATGGGAGGACGAGCACATCTCCATCGTCTCACGCCAGAGCCTCCACCCGATCAAGGTCGACGCCAAGTAGCAGCCAGAGGCAAGCAGCGAGTCCTAGCGCTCCAGGATCAACGCGGCCGCCGTGGCCCCGGCACCACAGATGCTGACCAGGCCGTAGCGTGCGTCGCGACGGGCCATCTCATTGGCGAGGGTCGTCACGATTCTCGCTCCGGTGGCAGCGAACGGGTGACCGACTGAGATCGAGCTCCCCAGTGGATTGAGCTTGGCGCGATCCACCTTGCCGATGGGCGGCTCCTGCCATCCCTGCTCCCAGGCTGCGAGATTGCTCGCCACCTGACCACCGAACGCCTCGTGCATCTCGATGATGTCCATATCGTCGAGATCGAGACCGGTCCGGCGCAGCAACCGTGGCACGGCCACACCCGGCCCCATCAGGAGCCCGTCCGCGGGGTCGATCCCGACAAACTCGACATCCCGCACGAACGCCAGCGGCTCCAGGCCTTCGGTCTTGGCCCGCTCTTCCGACATGAGCATGACGACGGCAGCTCCATCGGTGAGGGGACTCGAGTTGCCGGCGGTGAGTGTCCCCGACGGAGTCGGATCGAACACCGGCCGAAGCTTGGCGAGCTTCTCCATCGACGTGTCGGCCCGCACCATCGTGTCCCGGTCGATTCCGTCGAGCGGAACGATCTCGGCCCCGAGTCGGCCATCTTCCGTGGCGGCCGTCGCGTTCATGTGACTGCGGTAGGCAATCTCGTCCTGTTCTTCTCTGGAGATCTTCCACTCCTTGACCATCAGCTCACAGTGCTCGCCCATGGACAACCCGGTGGAGGGCTCGGCCACCCCGGGCGCCTGCGGGACGAGATCCTTGGGGCGCAGCTGGGAGAA